>JANNEZ010000302.1:0-1793 GCA_031379255.1 Rhodoferax sp.
CGCCTTTGACCGCAATGGCCAAATGGTGGTGTCGCCAGATAGCACGCTTTACAACGTCAACTTGAGCACGCTGGTGGCGACCGCGAAGCCCGTGGCTACGGGTGCGATCGCGTTTGGCGATCTGGCCTCCAATCCGGACCCCAATTACATGGCCGATTTGCGCGTCTCCAAAACGGCCAGCAACACCACACCCGGCAACACAGTGAGCTTCACGGTCACGGTCACCAACGATGGCCCCAACGGCACGACGGACGTGCGCGTGCTGGATCCGTTGCCTGCCGGGTTGACCTTTGTTTCCGCCACAACGAGTCAAGGTGTTTATTCCTCGACCGCCATCGTCGGCCCGCCAGCCTACCCCGCAGGCACCTGGCGGGTCGGCACGCTCACAAACGGCGCCACCGCGACACTGACGATCAATGCCAACGTCACCGGCACAACCCCGATCACCAACACCGCGCAGGTGTCGTATTCCGATCTTTACGACCCCGACTCCATACCCAACAACAATGTGACGCCGCAGGATGACCAGGCCAGCGTCACCATCACGCCCAGCCCCGATATACAGGTTGTGAAGACAGCAACCAGTTCCTTTGCCGTTGGCACCAACGCCACCTACTCCCTGGCTGTCAACAACACGCTGGGCAGTTTCACCACGGGTGCGAATACTTACACCGTGACCGATGTATTGCCAACCGGCCTGACGTTTGTATCCGCCGCAGGCACGGGCTGGACCTGCGCGCTCAATACGCCAGCGGCGGGCGACAACGTGGTGGGCGGCTCGCGCATGGTCTGCACCAGTGCCGCCGCCATGTTGCCGGGCGCCAGCAACGCCAACGCGATCACGTTGACAGTATTGCCGGGTGCTGCTGCCGCGCCCAGTGTGACCAACACCGCCACGGTATCCGGCGGCGGCGAGCCTGCCAGCAACAACGGCAACAACAGCAGCACCATTTCCACCACCGTCTGCACGGCAGGGGGTTGCCCCGACCTGGTGGTTCTCAAAACTTCGGCTGCCAGTTTCACCGTGGGCGCGCCTGGCAGCTATACCTTGAGCATTCGCAACAACGGCGGGTTGACGACAGGCCTCAATAACTATGTCATTTCCGACACACTGCCGACCGGCTTGACCCTGACGACCGCCATAGGCGGCGCGGGCTGGACGATTGGCGTTGGTTGGACCTGCACCGTTGGCGCGGCCGGCGGCAACCAGGTCACCTGCAACAGCAGCGCCCCGCTTTTGCCCGGCGCCACGTCCACCACCATCGTGTTCCCAGTGACCGTAGCCAATACCGTGGCGAATTGCGTGGCCACACCTGCCACACTGTGCGCGGTGAACATCGCCACCGTGTCGGGCGGCGGCGAGCCTGCAGCCGTTACCGGCAACAACAGCACCAGCCTGACAACTCCAGTGATTGCCTTTGATTTGACGGTCACCAAGATCAAGACCGTCGCCGGCAATTTTGTACTGGGGGTCAACACCGCGACCTACACGTTGACGGTCAACAACATCGGCGGGACGGCCTCCACCGGCACTTATACGGTCACCGACCCCTTGCCAGCCGGTTTGACCCTCAATGCAGCGCCTACCGCAGGCGCAGGCTGGGCTTGCCCGGCCAATTTGCCGCTTGCTGGCGACAACGTTGCGACCGGAGGACGCGTCGTCTGCACCAATTCCACGGCAATTGCCGCCGGCGGCACATCGTCCACGATCGTCTTTCCGGTCGCGGTGGGCGCCGCTGCAGTACCCAGCGTGACCAACGCGGCCTCTGTCAGCGACCCCACCGAGTCACCCA
>JANNEZ010000347.1:0-5758 GCA_031379255.1 Rhodoferax sp.
CGCGACGCGCTCAAAGCCATGGGCCGTGCGGATTTGATCGGCAATGGCAAGCAGCATTTGATCCCGACGTTTCAGCCGTTGGGGGATGGGGGGTATCAGGCGGCGCGCAAGAAGAATTCAACCGCCGCGCCGGTGAAAGGACGAGCCCTCACTCAACACACTGGATTGCCACCGCGTGATAAGGGCACGCGGAAATTGCCTTGATCGGAACAAATGCTCTTTAGGTTCTAGCTTCCCGCTGCTAAAAAACTCAAGTTTTCGCAGCAGAACTTGAGCAAACTGACCTATTGTTGAGTTCCCCATCTTGGAATTTTGCTGGTTCTCAGTGCCACTTCCAGCGTTTTCGGTATGGGAGGAAGGTCTTCTTCTCTGAAGCCGGGACTGGCTACATTTAACTTGAGAAATGGCGGCGAGGCGTGCTTGAAAATAATCCTACTGCGCATCGCATCGAATAAGCTCCCATACCAAGTATTCCTGTTTTCCAGCAATGCCAGCCGCAGGGAATCGTGGGCTCGCCGATACGTCGCCTCGTACATTAACGAGCGATTTGCCAGAGTAATGGTTAAAGTATTACAAAGACTGATCAAAGCGCCACCAGCCTCCTTTTCTACGTCCGTCAAGTTCGAATTTGATATTTTCTTTTGAGTATTTACGGCGGCGTCTTGAAGCTTTACAAGCGCGTCGTTTCGTTTGACTTGGAGTCCGAGTAAATCTCTGTGTGAAATTTGAGAACTCTGCAAATCGTCAAAGGTCGACGCATATCTGCCTTGTTCGAACAAAAATCCAATGGAATTGAAATCTAGCGTGCTACCGTCAATTTGCAAAAACGTCGGTTGCAGCAAGGCCCAAATTGGCTCATGGCCTGTGAGTTCGGATCGAGCAACATTTTCACGAAAATCTCGGCGAAACAAAAGAAAATCGTTGTACTGATTTTTCAGCGTGAATAGCGCGATGCTTCCTGCAACAAGATGCTCCCGCCTTCGTTTTCGATAGTCAAGAAGCCTTGCCGACAGTAGCGCCAATCCAAATCCTAGAAATGAACCAGTCGCGATTTTGGCGAGTTCAAATAATTCCCGCTTATGCGCGGAAATGAGTTCGAAAATTGGATCCACTCAACTCTCCAGCATCACAAACGTCGGCTTTTCCAGGCCCTCCAAAGTCTGCACCAAACGAGGAATCATAGGCAAGAAACTCTCCAATTTGTTGTTTGGGGCAATGAGAACCACAACAGACAGGGATAGGTGATCTGCGTTTTGCTGGTATTGCATGTTTTGATCGCCTGTGACCAAAACGTCAAACTGGCCGGTTGCAGCGGCCAGCAGTTTGCCGTTGGTTAACCCGCTCCAAGCCATTTGCTGAACTGTGCGCACGTCATGGCCGGTGAGCGCAAAGCCGAGTTTTCTCGGCAAAGACTCTCATGCAGGATGCGTATTCAGTTGGAGTTCTTTGGCTTGCCGCAGGACACCCTGGGCCATTTCACGTGTGACCGACGGGAACTCATCCAAAAATTCACCCAAGGGTTCGCCGGACTCAAGGTATTCAAACAGGATGCGTACAGGTACACGGGTGCCAACAAACACAGGGGTGCCGCCTAGAAGTTCGGGGTTGGAATGTATGAAGGGGCTTGCGCTCATTCGGTGATGGTAAGGCCAGCGTTGACAACTTGCAATCCGCGGGATTTGGAGCACTTTCGATTGATTTTGAAAATTAACCTACTAGGTTAAAATAGTATGTTTCATTGACTGCGTTTTATCGTCTCGTTCAAGAAGTTATGAACATGAAGTGCCCCCATTGCGCAGTGGCCCGCGTGGTGCCAGACACCCGCGACATGCCCTACATCTACAAAGGCGAATCCACGACCTTGCCTGCAGTAAAGGGTGAGTTTTGCCCGGCATGTGGCGAAGCTGTGCTGAGCGACCATGAGTCCGCGCGTGTAAGCGCCTTGATGCTGGCGTTCAATAAACAGGTGAACGCGGCCACGGTGGACCCTGGTTTCATCGCCAGCGTGCGCAAAAAGCTGGCCCTTGACCAGCGAGAGGCGGCGGAGATTTTTGGTGGTGGCGTCAACGCCTTTTCGCGCTACGAGAACGGCAAAACGCGGCCGCCGCTGGCCTTGGTCAAGCTGCTCAAAGTGCTGGATCGCCACCCGGATTTGATGAGCGAAGTGCGGGCTGAGTGAGCTTGAGGGCAGCTTTGGGTCTTATTTCCCACGCTTGGCGTCTTAGTTGAACTGCTGCAGGCTTTGCACCATGGCCTGCGTTGCCGCCTCGGGCAGGCGCGGCATCGGCAAATGGGCCTGCGCCATCAACAGGAAAAGATCTTCGGCGTTGTCCGTACCCAGCCGCTCCAAAGTCTGTGTGATAGTGGCTTGGCCCAAGGAAAACGCGACCAGGTCTTTGTAGTGCTGGTTGACGATAGCCGAAGTGCGTTTGGCAGACATACCGGTCTCCAGACTTGTTCAAGCCGGGCTCAACACCACCAGCAGGGACGGCGGCAAAAGCTGCCTGAATCCTTTGTCAAACGTCACAAAAGGTTCGCCCAGGCTCAGAGCCAGCGAAGCGAGATGGACGTCGGGTATCTGGTTGGCTGTCAACCGCTTTTTCAATACCAGTCCGCGGAAATTCGCCCATTCGGAAGTTGACGCCGGCGCCTGCACATGGGCGTCTTCCAAAAGCCAATCCACAAAATCAAGCGCTTGCTCGGCGGTGGCAGGGTTAAGGAATATCTTGCTGTGCGTCACCAGGCGCAAAAAGCCGCTGACCACCTGCATCGGCAGGGCCAGGTGCTGGCCGTCTCTGGGGTTTTTGAGCGTGCGCTTCAGCCAGTCTGCCGCCACTTTGTGGTGCGGATGGTCGGCCCGGAACGCGGCGACCAGCACGTTGACATCAGGCAGCACGGTCGGCGGCGTCCAGCATCTCGCGGGTGCTCAGGCCGCTCAGGCCAACCGTCAAACCGTTCGCCAGGCCGGTTTTGCCATTGAACACCGGCATGGCCCTGCGCCGGGGCGCTGCGGGTTGGCTGTTGGCGCGCAAGCGCATCCGCAGGCCTTCTTCGATCAGGCGTGTCAAGGTCAGGTGTTGGCGGGCGGCCAGGGCTTTGGCTTCGGTCAGCAGGGCGTCGTGCAGATTCAACGTGGTTTTCATTCGATTCATTGTACAGATTTCTGTATAAACTTGAGAATTTCAAACTTGCCGCTGCGTCATAACGTCATAATGTGATGGCCGCCTTCACTTTATGCTCCCGCCTGATTCTCAACCCTAGGCTACCGTGGTCCACCCCAGCGCCCGCCGAGACCTCCTGAAGTGGCTTGCCGCTGGCAGCGCGGCCTTGTGGCTGCCGGGCACGGCGCGAAGCCAGGCACGCATCACCAGCAACCCCTTCACCTTGGGCGTCGCCAGCGGCGCGCCCGAGCCAGACGGCGTGGTGTTGTGGACGCGATTGTTGCCGCAGGGTTTGTTTTCCTCCTTGGGCAAAGAGCCGGTGAACGTGCGATGGGAGGTCGCCCATGACGATCAGTTCAAACAGATCGTTCAACAGGGGCAGGTCGTCGCGGCGGCAGAGTTGGCGCATGCTGTGCACATTGAAGTAGCGGGGCTGGCGCCAAACCGCTGGTATTTTTACCGTTTCCATGCCGGTGATTTCACCAGCGGCATTGCGCGAACGCGCACACTGCCCGCACCCGACGCCCAGGTCGACAAATTTCGCCTGGCCTTCGCCTCGTGCCAGCGCTGGGAGCACGGGTTTTACAGCGCGCACCGCCACATGTCGCAGGAACAACTCGACCTGGTTCTGTTCCTGGGCGACTACATCTACGAGTACCCGGCCGCCGCCAACGCGGTGCGCAACACCAATGGCCGCTGGGTGCAGACACTGGACGACTACCGCGCGCGGTATGCCCTGCACAAGTCAGACGCAGACCTTCAAGCCGCCCATGCGGCCTGCCCCTGGGCCATCTGTTGGGACGACCACGAGGTGCACAACGACTACACGGGCGAGACCCAGGGTTTCACGTCCAACGCTGAACCGGCACCAAGCCAGACCTTTGTGCAACGCCGCGCCAGCGCTTACCAGGCCTGGTACGAACACATGCCGGTGCGTGCCAGCGTACTCACGCGCGCGTTGGCGGGCCTGCAGCAAGGCGCTGAGATGCGTATTTACCAGAACCTGCGCTGGGGCCAGCTCGCAAACTTGTACGTTCTGGATCCGCGCCAGTACAAAGACGCTAATGTGTGCACCCGGGACGGCCGGGCGGGCTCCAGCCGCGTCGACCCGGCCACCTGCGCGCCCTGGGCGGACCCGAACCGCTCCTTGCTGGGAAAAACACAGGAAACGTGGCTCGACGCGCAACTGGGCCAATCGCAAACGGGCTGGCAAGTGTTGGGCCAAAGTTCGCTGCTGGGACCGCGCGACTTCCGATCTGGGCCGCAAAAATCGTTCTGGAACGACGGCTGGGACGGTTACCCGGCCGCGCGAAGCCGCCTGACCGATGCGTTGCGCAAAAACCTGACCGGCAAAACCGGCCGGACGGCGGTGGTGCTGGGCGGGGATGTGCACGAAAACTGGGTGGGCCACGTCAAGGCCGATTACAACGACGCCAAATCGGCCAACGTTGGTGTCGAGTTTTGCGGCGCCGGCATTTCCTCGCGCAGCAGCAACGCCGCCCGCACGGTGGTAGACGGCTTGCTGGCCGAAAACCCGCATTTCACGTTTGCCGACAACCGCAGCAACGGGTACAGCGTTTGCGAATTCACGCCGACAAGTTTGACAACCCAGTTGCGGGCGGTGGACGACGTGACGCGCCGGGACGCCGCAGTTGCGACCCTGGCAGCCTTTGAAGTGAAGGCGGGCAGGGCGGTGGCGGAGCGCGTGTGAGATTTGCGGACTTTGAGACTTTGACCTAATGAGGTTTCCCCATGAACACGCCAACTAACCAGCCCGCAGCCATTGTGCAGTGGCACGCCTATGCCCAATCGCGCCGGGTCGCGCAGCTGGCTGACCTGCTGGACGAGCATTGCACCTTCGAGTCGCCGGTGGTGTTCACGCCGCAGCAGGGCCGGGCGATCACTACAAAGTACCTCGCCGCTGCGATGCAGGTGCTGGGCAATGAAAGCTTCGTTTACAAGCGCGAGTGGTACGCAGCTGACTCAGCTGTGCTGGAGTTTCAAAGCACCATTGACGGCGTACAGGTGAATGGCGTGGACATCATCACCTGGAACGCCGCCCACCAGATCACCAACTTCAAGGTCATGGTGCGGCCCTTGAAGGCCGTGAACAAGCTCCACGAATTGATGGGGCGCATGTTGATGGCGCCGGTTTGACCGTTATACCAGTACTTCTAGCAGGCGGTCCAGCCCACCGGAATTTATGGCCACCATGGCCTGCTCCCGCACTTTGGGCTTGGCGTGGTAGGCCACTGAAAGCCCGGCCACCGACATCATCGGCAAATCATTCGCCCCGTCGCCCATGGCGATGGCATGGCGGGGGTGAACGCCATTGCTGGCACAGGTTTGGATGAACATGCGGCGCTTTTCCTCGCCGTCGCAGATGTCGCCCCAATGCTGGTCGACCATGCGGCCCGTCAGAAAGCCGGCTTCGTCGATTTCAAGAATGTTGCTTCGGGTGGCGTTGATCTGCAAAACGTCGCGCACCCGGTCGGTAAAAAACGTGAAGCCGCCACTGACCAGCAACGTGACCATGCCGATCTTCTTGCAGGCCGCCACCAATTCTGCAGCGCCAGGGTTGAGCTTGAGCCGGTTGT
>JANNEZ010000393.1:0-12403 GCA_031379255.1 Rhodoferax sp.
CCAGCACCACCATCAGCTCGATCAAGGTGAAGCCCCGTTTTGCGAGCCGTCGCATTGCCTGCGCACCTGGCACAAATATCTGTTTCTGCAGTAACACCATTGACACGGCTCCCCAGTTTTGAATGCATTCGCCGTCCATCATAATCCGGCCATGACCCCGGTAGCCGACAACGCGGGCGGGCCCCGTTCCGCAGTTGCACATGCGCCAGCCACACCGTCTGCGAGCCTGATGGCCAACCTGCGCCAGGAGTTGCAGCGGTTCACGCCGTTCACACAGATGGACAGCGCAGACATCGACTACTTTCTGCGGCATTCGAAGCAAAACTATTTTTCGCCCCAGGAAGTGATATTGGAGCCGTCCAGCGGCGCGGTCACCGAAATTCACTTCATCCGCCGCGGCGCTGTCACCGTCGCCCGTTACACGGCCGACATGCCAGACGGCGCATTTCAATACGAACCCGGCGACCTGTTTCCGCTCAGCGCAGCCTTGGCGGCGCGCGCAGTGTCTGCACCCTACCGGGCCGTGCAGGACACGTTTGTGCTGACGCTTTCCGCATCAGTCATGCACCAACTGGCCCAACAGAGTTCGGTTTTCGCGGACTTTCTCAAGAGCCGCATCCAGAAATTTCTCGACCTCTCCCGCCAGGCCCTGCAAAGGGCGTATTCGTCGCAAACGCTGTCCGAGCAGTCACTGGAGACAACACTGGGCGAGCTGATCCGTGGCCAGCCCGTTTGCTGCGCGCCCGATACGCCCTTGCGCGAGGCGCTGCAGGCCATCCATCAAAAACACATTGGCTCCATCCTGGTGGTTGATGCCAATCGCCAGGTTGTGGGAATCCTGACCCGACATGACGTGGTGGACCGTGTGGCGTTGGCGCAAGTGGCGCTGGAGTCACCCATCGCGCAGGTGATGGTCCAGCCGGTACGCGCCCTGACAACGGAACACACCGCGCAGGACGCAGCCCTGCTGATGGCGCGCCACAGCATCCGCCATGTGCCCGTTACGCGGGACGGGCGCATTGCCGGCATTTTGTCGGAGCGCGACCTTTTCGCCCTGCAACGCGTGAGCCTCCAGGCCCTAAGCGCCACCGCGCGCGTCTGCGCGGACACACCTGCATTGCAACTGGTGGCCAAACAGATCGGCCGCTTTGCCAGAAACCTGCTCGGCCAGGGCGTGCAGGCGCGCCAGCTGACGGCGCTGATCAGCCACCTCAACGATGTACTGACCGAACGCCTGCTGGTCCTCAAAGCGCACCAGCACCAGATCGACCTGCGCAGCCTGTGCTGGCTGGCCCTGGGTTCCGAAGGCCGCGGCGAACAGACCATCGCCACCGACCAGGACAACGCGCTGATTCTCCCGGACACAACCCAGGGATCCGAGCGCGAGGCAGCGCGCGCCTTTGCGCGAGATGTGAATGTGGCATTGGACACACTGGGTTTCCCGCTTTGCAAAGGCGGCATCATGGCCGGCCAACCCGCCTGTTGCCTCACATTGGGCGAATGGCGGGCGCGTTTTTCGGGCTGGATTGACCACGGCGCGCCGGCGGACCTGCTCAACGCCAGCATTTACTTTGACTTCCGCGTGTTGGCGGGCGACGCCCATTTGGCAGGTGTGTTGCGGGTGGAAGTGGCACAGGCCGCCCGGCAAACGCCGCGTTTCCTCAAACAACTGGCACTCAATGCCCTGACCCGCAAGGCGCCGTTGAACTGGCTCGGTGGCATCGAAACCGACGAGCACGGCGCGATTGACCTCAAACTGCAAGGAACAGCGCTGTTTGTCGAGGCGGCGCGGGTTTACGCGCTCGCCCATGGTGTGGCGGCGACCAGCACGCGCGGGCGGTTTGAAGCAATCGGAGACGCATTGGGCATCCCGAAACACGAGCACGAAGCCTGGACCGGGGCCTTCGAATTCCTGCAAATGCTGCGGCTGCGGGTTCAGCTCGATGCCGGTTCCGTGTCGGGCAACCCCAACCATTTGCGACTTGCCATCCTGAACGATATCGACCGGCGCATCCTGAAGGAGACCTTCCGCGTGGGCCACTCACTTCAGCAGCGCCTGCACCTGGATTACAGCCGATGAGGAGAAGGCGTGGGCTGGCGCCGCTCAACGAGTCCCGCTGGATCGTGCTGGACGTTGAAACCAGCGGCCTGGACGCCCGGCGCGACCGCTTGTTGGCCATCGCTGCCATTGGCATTGAGGTCGACTGGGCGGGCAAACACGTGGCGATCGTGCCAGGCGACAGTTTTGAGGTGGTCCTGCGGCAAGACGTGTCTTCCAGCCGGGACAACATCCTGCTGCACGGCATCGGCAGCCAACGCCAACGCGAAGGACTTGACCCGCCAATCGCACTCGCGGCCTTTGCCGCCTTTGTGGGCGAGTCGCCCTTGCTGGCTTTTCATTCGGCCTTTGACCAATCGATGATCGAGCGGCACATGCGTTTGCCCGAAGTGCGCGCCTCGGTGCCGCAGCCGATGGTCAACCCCTGGCTTGACATCGAACACCTGTGCGCCGTGACGCATGAGCGCATTGCCGCCCGCTCGCTTGACGACTGGATGGCCCACTTTGGCATCACCTGCGCCAATCGCCACGAGGCCGCTTCCGACACTTTTGCCGAGTGTGAGGTGTTGCTGCGCATCTGGCCGCGCATTGCGGCCCAGTGCGGCTGCTGGCGGGACGTCCAGAAGCTGGCCGCGCAGTTGCATTGGGTCGCGCGGGCGCCTGGATGAAAACCGCCACCGTCCCGCATAATCCGCGCATGCAAATGGCAGGAAATCAAGTCTGGTGGCCGCGTCTGGCGGCCTTTGTATTGGCTGCTCTGGCGGCCGGTTCCGCCGTGTATTGGGCCTTGAAATGGCCAGCGAGCCGCCCGGCCACTGCCTTGCACTTGCCGCCTGCACAGCGTTACGCGGCGGCCGACCCGGCCCTGCTGGCGCGTGCCTTGGGTGCCAGCCCCGCCAGCGCCGCGCCCGCCCTGGCGCAACCGGCGATGGCGGCCGTTGCGGCCAGCAGCCGCCTGACACTGGTAGGTGTGGTCGCCAACGCACGCAATGGCGGCACGGCGCTGATTTCAGTCGATGGCAAACCGGCACGGCCGTTTCGCGTCGGCGCCCAAATTGACGGCGAATGGACACTGCAATCGGTGGCGCAGCGGCGCGCCGTGTTGTCGGGCCGCGAGGGTGGCGACGCGGCGGTTACGCTGGAATTGCCGGTGTTGAAGAATCGTTGATTTTGATGCGATTTCGTTGTTTTTAAATTTTTAATAATTTTACGATTAATAAATATACTAAAATTACTACATATTTCATAGCAATAAAGCTAATAAATTCGTGACTTAATATAGATTCAATTTTCAGAGTAACGTCGATTGATAATTTAATCTCGAATTGCCTCACGCCAACTCCGCTCAACTCACCCCCGGTACCGTTTTGCAGCCCGCCCGTCCCCCTCTTTGGTTCGCATTGATCCGCTTGATGCGCCCGCACCAGTGGCTAAAAAACGCCTTTGTTTTTTTCGGCCTCGTCTTCAGTCAAACCTGGCATGAAGGCGCCATGGTGGCAAAAGTCGCCATTGCCTTTGCGGCCTTTTGCTGCCTCTCCAGCGCGGTGTATGTCATCAACGACTGGCACGACCGCGACGCCGATGCCGCACACCCGAAGAAACGCCACCGCCCTTTGGCCAGCGGCTTGGTGTCCAGCGGCCACGGCCTGCTGCTCGCGGCCCTGCTGCTGGCCGCCACGATGGCTTTCGCCTGGCCAAACCGCGTGTTGATGCTGCTCCTGGGCCTGTACCTGGCGGCCAATTTAGCGTATTCGTGGCGGCTCAAACAAGTGCCAGTGGTTGACGTGTCCATCATCGCCTCGGGCTTCATGCTGCGCCTCCTGGCGGGCACCACGGCCGTGGGCATTCCACCCTCGCGCTGGCTGCTGCTCACGGGCATCTTTGTGGCGCTTTTTCTCGGGTTTTCCAAACGCAAGGCCGAGAGTTTTCACGATGAAGCCAACCAGCGCGCTGTGCTGGCGCATTACCCGGCCGCCCTGCTGGACACCTTCATGGCCGCCATGATGACGGCCACTCTCGCCACCTACAGCCTGTTCGCCAGCAGCGCCGAGGCGCAGCTAAAACATGGCGAACGCCTGCTCTATACCGTGCCCGTGGTGATCTTTGGCATGTTGCGTTACACCTACCAGGTGCACCGGGGCCGGGGTGAAGATGTGGCGCGCGACCTGTTTGGCGACCCCTGGATTCTGGGCGCCGGCCTGTGCTGGCTGGCCATTTTCTTCAGCCACAAGTTGTGATGCGCCCGCCTGTTGCGGCCCGAGGCGTTTGCCCGTTGGCGCCGTGTTGACCCGATCACGCTGGCCCGTCAAGACCCTGTTGGTCGTGTTGGCGGCCACACTGGCGGCCTATGCTCTGGTGATGCAGGTGTGGGGTGGCGGGGCGGTTGCGCCATTGGCCCTGCTTTGGTCCTGGAGCGGCCTGGCCATGGCCCTGTTGTGCGGCTTCAACTTTGTCTTGCGCGGGCTGCGCTGGCGCCTCTGGATGGCGCACCAGGGCCGCCATTTCAGCCTGCCGGTGGCGCTGCGCCTGTATGTCGCCGGCTACACCTTCACCCCCACGCCCGGCAATGTGGGCGAGGTATTGCGTGGCGTGATGCTGGCACGCCAACCCCTGACACTGGCGCAGAGCCTGTCGGTTTTTGGCGCCGAGCGCCTGGCTGACCTGTTGTGCCTGCTGCTCCTGTGCCTGCCCGCGCTGGCCTGGTTGACCTGGCTGGTGAGCGGGCAGACGCCCCTGAACACCCTTTGGGCGCTGATGGGCGTCGCGGCAGTGGCGCTTGCCGGCGTTTATGGCGTTTGGCGTTGGTCCACGCCCATGCGCATTTACCTGCTCAAGCGATTCACCTGGCTCAACGACGCCTGGACCTGCCTGACGCTTCGCCCCTTCTACTGGTTCGCCCTGACGCTGTGCGCCTGGCTGGCCCAGGGCGTCGCAGTCTGGCTGATTTGCCGAGCGCTGGCGCTGGATCTGCCGCTCTACACCGCCACCAGCGTCTACGCGCTGGCGATGGTGGCGGGCGCTGTATCAACCCTGCCAGCAGGCCTGGGCAGCATGGAGGCCACCCAGATTGCGCTGCTGGCACTGCACGGAGCCACAGCGGCCCAGGCCATTGCCATCACTGCCGTCACGCGGATCCTGACCTTGTGGCTGGCCGTGGCGACAGGCGTGATCGCGCTGGCCTACAGTGTGGCAGTGAGCAAAGACATCCGTTTATCCTGAGCCCATGCCCGAGCCCCCGCGTACGACCGTCGACCAACCCGTCCTCGCCCGCTGGCTGGTCGCCGCCGGCCTGGGCTCGCTTTTGCTGCGACTGTGGATTGCCGCAACGTTTCCGATTTCCGGCGACGAGGCATTTTTCTACTGGTGGGGCGTGTTCCCGGATTGGGGTTATTCCGACCACCCGCCGATGGTCGGCTGGTGGATCGCCCTGATGCGCGCGACTTTGGGCGACAGCATCTGGTCGATCCGTCTGCCGGTGGTCTTGCTGCCGCTGGCGCTGGGCGGCGCGCTCTGGTGGGCGCTCAAGGGCGTAGACCGGGTGAGGGCCGCCTGGGCCGTGCTGTTTTTCTGGCTGGCGCCGCTGAACTGGCTCAACACCCTCATCACGACGGATACACCGCTGATATTCTGGTCGGCGCTGTCGGTGGCCGCGCTGATGGTGGCCGAGCAGCGCGCCCGGCTGGATCGCAAGGCCCGTGCGCTGTACGCCTTGTCGGGCCTGTTTTTGGGACTGGCGTTTTTGTCCAAATACTTCTCGGTGGTGCTCGGGCTGACGTACCTCGTCTATTTCGCGGCCTTTCGCCGTGAACGACTGGTCGCCATGGTGTGGGTAGCGCTCTTTGCGCTGCCTGGCCCGGTGATCAACCTGCTGTACAACGTATCACATGGCTGGGCGAACATCATGTTCAACCTTTTCAACCGCAACGAGGCCGAGCTGTTTGAGTGGCGCAAGCCGCTGACCTACATCGCCATGATGGCCTACCTCGTGACACCGGTGCTGGTGTGGATGGCCATCCAATACCGCCGCGCGTTGTACGCGGCCGCCACGACGTCTGCCTCGCACCGTCTGTTGGCCTGCCTGGTGGTGGTGCCTTTGGCGTTTTTCCTGTTGCTGTCGGGCAAAAAAATCATCGGTTTGCACTGGGTGTTGTCGTTTTACCCCTTTGGATTCGCTTTTTTGGCGTTTGCGCTGCCCCAAGACAAGCTCAAGGCCAGCGCGCTGGGTCTGGCGGTGTTTGCCGGTCTGCACGTGGCCGTGGTGGCGGCGCTGTACATGACCCAGCTTGAGACCTGGCAGAGCGCAAAAATTTACCCGCAAATCGTGCGAAGTTACAAAACCGCCGAGATCCTGCAGCAGGTGAGCCGCCCGGGCGTGGTGTTGATGGCCGACGCCTACACACCGGCTTCGATTTACGGCTTTGCGCGGCGCGAATATATGCCGATTTTTGGTGTGGGCCGCTTTCATGCGCGGCAAGACGACATGCTGGTGGATCATGCCGTCTATCAAGGAAAAACCCTCCGCGTCATCACACAGGATTTACCCAATCTTGACGACTACCGGCGGTTTTTTGAGACTGTCAAACTGCTCACCTTCCGGCAAAATGGCGTCGCTTTTTACGCCATGGAAGGCACCGGTTTCAACTACGACACCTACCGAAAAGACATCGTGGCCGAAATCCACCGGCGTTTTTACAAAATCCCGTCTGCGCTGCCAATGACCGGTTGCCCGCTGTGTGAGCGGTATTGCGGCAAGGTGAGGTGCGATTGAACCCGCCAGTAGTGGTGGTCGCCGCCTTCGATTTCGACGGCACCTTGACGAAGCGCGACACCTTGCTGCCCTATCTCGTCCAGGCGCTGGGTTGGCCGCGTTTTCTGTGGGCTTTGTTCCTTTGCGCGCCCTGGCTGCTGGGCTTTGCCCTGCGGCTGGTGCCCAACCACATGGCCAAACAGCGGCTGCTCAAGGTCTGCTTCAAGGGGCGAGCCGTCGCAGACGTCGAGAAGTGGACCGCCCGCTGGTGCGCCAAATCCCTTCAGCCGAGTCTGCGAGACGGGGCGATGGCCCAACTGGCGCAACACCGGCAGGCGCGGCACCACTGCGTGCTGGTCAGCGCCTCGCCCGACATCTACCTCAAGCGAGTGGCGTTGAAACTCGGTTTTGACGCGCTGATCTGCACCGAGCTGCAAGTGAATGATCAAAAACTGACCGGCACCCTACGCACCCCCAACTGCTACGGCGAGCCAAAGGCCCTTCGGCTGCGAGAGCACCTGGCGATTGAATTCGGCTTGCCAGCGTCGCAAACCCTCGTGCTTCATGCCTACGGCGACAGCGCGGGGGATTTCGCGATGCTGAAAATGGCAAACCACCCTTGGTACCGGGCCAAGCCATGGCTGCGGCCACCCGGGGTCTAAACTTGTCCGCTTCAGCCCTGCTGCAAAAACATCCGGTAAACCGGATTCTGTGTTTCTTCCACGTGCGGGTAACCCAGGGTCTGCAAAAAGGTCTCAAAGGCCTTGTTGTCGGTCTTGGGCACCTGCAGGCCGACCAGAATGCGCCCGTAGTCGGCCCCCTGGTTGCGGTAGTGGAACAGGCTGATGTTCCAGTTGGGGCGCATCAGGCTGAGGAACTTCATCAGCGCGCCGGGCCGCTCGGGGAACACAAAACGCATCAGCCGCTCATCTTTCGAGAGCTTGGAGTGCCCACCCACCATGTGCCGAACATGCTCCTTGGCCAATTCATCGTGGGTCAAGTCAAGCGACTCAAACCCATGTTTGCTGAAATTGGCGGCGATCTTCACCGACTCACCCTTGCCGTGGGTGGTGAGGCCGACAAACACGTGGGCTTTGGCCGTGTCGCTGATGCGGTAGTTGAACTCGGTCACCGAACGCGCCGCGCCGGGCAAGGCGCCAATCAATTCACAGAAACGCCGGAAACTGCCCCGCTCTTCGGGGATCGTCACCGCAAAAAGCGCTTCGCGTTCTTCGCCCACCTCGGCACGTTCGGCCACAAAACGCAGGCGGTCGAAATTCATGTTGGCGCCGCACAGAATCGCGCAGTAGGTTTCGCCTTTGGTCTTGTGGGTGGCCACGTACTGCTTGATCGCCGCCACCGCCAGCGCGCCAGCAGGCTCGACGATGCTGCGGGTGTCGA
This sequence comes from Rhodoferax sp., assembly GCA_031379255.1. Lineage (GTDB taxonomy): Bacteria > Pseudomonadota > Gammaproteobacteria > Burkholderiales > Burkholderiaceae_C > JANYCG01. The sequence continues at coordinate 8,208 of JANNEZ010000393.1, forward strand.
CAAAAATGTCCTTGATGGCGGCGCAGACGGCGTCGGTGTCGACGATCATGAACTCATCGACCAGGCCGCTTGCGACGCGAAAGGTCTCCTCTCCCACCAGTTTCACTGCTGTGCCGTCTGAAAACAGACCCACGTCGGGCAAGGTGATGCGCTTTTTGGCGGCGACCGACTGCGTCATGGCGTCTGAGTCGTTCATCTGCACGCCGATCACCTTCACCTCGGGCGCCACCGCCTTGATGTAGTTGGCCACACCCGAAACCAGCCCGCCGCCGCCAATAGCGACAAACACGGCATCCAGGCCCGCCCCGTTTTTGCCGCGTGTTTTTTGCCCGGCTTTGGCCGCCTTGTCTGCGCCCAGGATTTGCACTTGGCGCAACATTTCCATGGCAATCGTGCCCTGCCCGGCAATCACGTCCGGGTCGTCGAAGGGGTGGACAAAAGTCAAGCCCTGCTGTTTTTGCAAGGCCAGCGCGTGGGTGTAAGCGTCGGAGTAACTCTCGCCAAACAGCACCACTTCGCCACCAAAGCCGCGCACGGCGTCCACTTTCACCTGCGGCGTGGTGGTGGGCATCACGATCAAGGCCCGCGCGCCAAGTTTGCTGGCGCTCAAGGCAACGCCCTGGGCGTGGTTGCCGGCCGAGGCGCAAATCACGCCCTTTTGCAGTTGCCCGGCGCTCAAGTGCGCCATCTTGTTGTAAGCGCCGCGCAATTTGAAGCTGCGCACCGGCTGCTGGTCTTCGCGCTTGAGCAGCACCGTGTTGTGCAATCGCCGGCTTAAATGCCGGGCGGGCTCCAGCGCGGTCTCGACGGCTACGTCGTACACCCTCGCCGTCAGGATTTTGGTGAGGTAGTCGGCGGGAGACAGCGGCGAAAGTTGCGATAGGGTTCCTGTAGGTAAACTCATGGGCTCATTGTAAGTGAAACTATTTTGCCCCGCGCGGGGCAATTCAAAGGACAAGATCATGGAATGCACCGTCAGCTGGACCGGCCACACCGGCGCGCGCTCAGGCATGGGTTTTCTGGCCGAAACCGGTAGTGGCCACACCTTGATGATGGATGGCGCCCCCGATGCCGCCAAACCTGAAAACGGCGGCCAAAACCTGGCGCCGCGCCCGATGGAAACCTTTTTGGCCGGTGCAGGCGGTTGCACCTGTTACGACGTGGTGCTGATCCTCAAACGCGGCCGCCACGCGGTGCAGGGCTGTTCGGTCAAATTGACCGGCGAACGCGCCGACACCGACCCCAAGGTCTTCACCAAAATCAACATGCATTTCACCGTCACCGGCAAAGGCATTCCGCCGTTGGCGGTGGAGCGCGCCATCGCCATGAGCCACGACAAATACTGCTCAGCGACCATCATGCTGGGGGAAACCGCCGACATCACGACAAGTTTCATATTGACAGAACTTTAGTCGATACATTTAGGTTAGTATGTCACGTAAAAAGGCATAAATTAGCTATTAATTTAGTTGCAAATTTGATTATATTTTAATCAAATAATTAATTAAATTTTATAAGCAACGAAAGTCATGGTCTTGGCCACCATACGCATCAAATCCTTCACCGGTTGCGGCAGTTCCAACGCCCCGAGCTTTTCGGCCTCCAGCGCATGGGCCGCTTCTTCGCAGCGCATTTGCGCCACGATGGCGCGCGAATTCTGGTCGTTTGGCGGCAACAAATCCAGGTGGCTCAAGAGATGCGCTTCTACCTGTTTCTCGGTTTCCTGCACAAACCCCAAACTCACCCGGTCACCAAGTTTGCCCGCCACAAGACCCATGGCAAAAGCGCCGGCGTACCACAGCGGGTTCAGCAGCGAAGGTCGGCTGCCCAAAGTCTGCAAACGCTCCGCTGTCCACGCCAGGTGGTCAGCTTCTTCCTCGCTGGCTTTGGCGTAATGGGCTTTCAATGATTTGTTGTCCGTAGCAAGCGCCTGGGCGGCGTACAAGGCCTGGGCGCACACCTCGCCCACGTGGTTGATTCGCATCAAGCCGCTTGAGTGGGCTCTTTCTTCAGCTGAAAGCGGGGCTTCGGCTTGCGCCAAAGTCGGGCAAGTCCGCCCGGCAGGCGGTTTGGCAAACAGGGTGCGAAGCGCCTCGTCGGCGCGTTCAATCAAAGTATCGACCAGAGCCATGGCTTACCCGGTTTTCAGTTCGCCAACCGGGTGAGTAAACGGGTTGACAACATGCACGCCCAGCGGGCGCTTCAGTGAACCGGCGTCTTCCGAATACAAGGTTTTTACACCATGTTCGGCGCAGACGGCGATGATCAGGGCGCCCCAAAGCTGGTAGTGGTGTTTGGCCACGAGTTCAAAGGCCTCTTGATAACAACCAGGGCTTGCGCCCAACACCCTCACTCCGGTCGAGAGATTGCGCATCAGTTCCAGCACACCCGTGCGGGTGGTCACGTTTTTTCGAAGCGCCACCGTCACGAATTCGCCCATCACTTGGCCTACCAGGCAGGCATGGGCGCTTTGGGTCAACCCAGCCATCAAAGACCTGGCGGCGCGCTGCTTTGAAAGCGGCGCGTCAGGCTCGGTCGCGTAGATCAGGACATTGGTGTCCAGCGTCCACGGCGCATCAAACGTCGTAGGCGTCATTGCGGTTGAATTTTTCACCCGGTTTCACGATGTTGCCTGACAGTCGAAACGCCAATACCTTTTCAATCCACAGCTTGCGCTCCTGGGCGGTCATCGCAGTTTTCTCAACCTGCACCAGCCTGAGCAGCGGTTTGCCATAACGCGTCACCGTCAGTTCTTCACCCGCAGCCACGCGCGCGGCTACCGATGAAAAATTGTGAATCACCTCGCGGGAAGTAATGGCAGCCATGGACAATTCTGTAGTTGCTGAATTTGTATAACGAATTGTATAACAATGCAGCTTTAATGCAGACCGTGTGGCGGACTGTGCAATGCCGAATATCAGCCTGTTGCACCCCCACAACGAAAGCGCCCGGATTTGCCCTTTTTAGGGCCAATTCCTTTGCCAATGGCCCCAGCGTCTGGTTCAATACGTCAACTTCCTTAATTAGGAGGTTGGCCCGGGGAGCCGAAACTCTCGAACCCTCTTTCGGCGCCCTATGTTTAACCTTGGAGAAACTTCGTAATGAAAAAAACCCTCGTTGCTTTGGCTGCACTGTCAGCTCTCAGCGCTTTTGCGCAATCGTCCGTGACCCTCAGCGGCACCTTGGATCCTTCCATCGCCACCAGCAACACCACCTTCGGTGATGGCGCTTCGGTGTCCAACTCCTTCATCCGCAACAACTCGCAAGGCACCAGCCAGGTCACCTTCACCGGTGTTGAAGACCTCGGCGGCGGCTTGAAAGCTTCGTTCCGCTACGAAGGCGACTTCACCGTTGCTACGGCAGCTGGCGCTGCCAACAGCATCGGCGGCGGCGGCGGCGACATTTTCGCAGCACTGGAAGGCGGCTGGGGCAAGGTCTATCTTGGCACGCCCAACACCCCTTCATTGAGCGTTCAGGCAGCCCGCAACTTCATCGGCACCAAAATTGGTTCCGGTTTTGGTGGCGTGAGCGGCACTGGCCACGTTCGTGAAAACGGTTCAGTCCGTTATGACACCCCCAACTTCGGCGGCTTCATGGGCGTTGTGTACTACACCTTTGGTACGTCCGCCACGTTGCCTGCACAAGGCGGCGCTGCTCAAGTCAATGCCAAGACCGACATCGGCCTGTTCTACAACAATGGCCCGATTTCCGCTGGTTTGTCGTTCTACAACCAAGATGGCGTGAATTCGCAGACCAACCTGGCCGCTTCGTACAACTTTGGCGTCGCCAAGGTGTACTTGGGTTACCACACGGAAGACAAGAAGCCAGGCACGTCCAGAGGTTACAACCTTGGTGCTGACTTCAACGTTTCCCCAACCTTGGTTGTCTATGGCAACTACGGCATGTTGGATGACGAAACCGCTGCCAACCTCGATAGGAAGATCGCTGCAATTGGCGTGAAATACAGCCTGAGCAAGCGTACTTCGGTGTACACGCGCTACATCAACGAGCAGAACGACAATGTCAACGTTGCAGCTAGCATTCGCAGCGTCAACACCTTCCTGGTCGGTGTTCAGCACAACTTCTAAAGCGATGGTCGCTTAACGCGGCCCTTGTTTGAAAAGTCTTTAAGCCGTCAGGCCTTCGGGTCTGGCGGCTTTTTCCATTTGTGAAGCACTGCATATTGGTGCGATTAC
>JANNEZ010000410.1:0-17717 GCA_031379255.1 Rhodoferax sp.
CACCGACCATGGCACCGCCAACCCGATGTTCATCATTGGCAAACAGGTCAAGGGCGGACACTACGGCAAACGTGTTGACTTGACCGAACTGGACGCCGGCGACAACCTGATGTACACCACCGATTTCCGCCGCGCCTACGCCACCATGACGCAGGGCTGGATGGGTTATCGCAACACTGAAAAACTGCTTAAGGGACGGTTTGAACCGTTCCCGGTGTTTGGCTGAACATTTGCTATTACATAAATAGCAAACAATTGATATTATTCGTGACTTAACGCCCTAAAAGGCTTTAAATTCAGGAATTTTTGCCTCAAGAACGCCAATTGTTAACACCCATGTTAACACCAATATTGACAACTGGCGAGTTTTTGCAAAAATCTCACTTCGCTCCGGCCGCTTCAAGCATTTTCACCATCTCGGTGTAACCCCGCGAGCGCGCCAACTGCAAAGGTGTCGAGCCCGTGCGGTCCTTGAGTTGCAGGTTGGCGCCCGCGTCGATCAGCGCTTTCAAGCTGGCCTGGTGGCGCCGGCCGCCGTCACCCAGCACGATGGCTTCGATCACCGCCGTCCAGTGCAGGTTGTTCACGTGGTCCAGCGGCGCGCCGGCCTTGATGAGCTGGCGCACCACGCCGTCGTGCCCCAGGTGCGCGGCGGCGATCAACGCGGTGCCGTCGTAGCGGCTGGTGGTCTGTTTGGCGCTGGCGCCCAGTTCAATCAATACGCGCAGGGTTTCCTCGTCGTCGGCCACCGAGGCGATGGTGATGCCGTCATAACGGTCGTTTTCCAGCAGGTTCAGGTTGGCGCCAGCTTTGGCCAGGGCTTTCAAGGCGTCGCGCTGGCGGGCAAAGGTGGCCACGTGCACGGGCGTGCGGCCATGGCCCGCCTTGGCATTGACGTCGGCTTTTGCGGCAGCGAGTTTCCCAATCTGCGCCACGTCGCCCTGGTGCGCGGCGGCGTGCAGGCCGCTCAAGGCCGCGGCTTCCGTCGGGCTGGGCCCGACCTGGGCAGCAGCTGGCAAAGTGCCGAATGCCAGCAGCACGACGGTAGAAATCAGGGCGGCACGGCGCAGGTGGGAAAGTTGGACAAGTCGGTTCATGGCTCGGGCTCCTTGGGGTTCGCTCGGGTGCGTCGGTTTATGGGGGGGTTATTTCAGGGCGTCTTTGACCTTGTCGAGCGCAGCCATGGCGCACTGCTCGTCCAGGTGGCCCCCTGGCGCGCCGCCGATGCCGACTGCGCCGATCACTTCGTTGCCAACCCTGACCGGCACGCCACCGCCGAGCAGCAAGTAGCCTGGAATGTTCACCAGGTTGGCTGCCGCAGGGTTTTTCTGCGCGGCTTCCATCATCGCCAGCGTGTTGTTTTTGGCCGAGGCCGAGGTGTAAGCCTTTTGCAGACTGGCTGCAAGAGTATGGGGGCCGGCGTTGTCAGCCCGTTGCACGGCACGCACGGTGCCGGCGCGGTCAACCACAGTGGCCGCAACGCTGTGCCCGCTCGCGGCACAAGCCGAGACGCTGGCGGCCGCGATCTGGTTGGCCAGTTCGAGCGACATGTTTTTTTCGGTGCGAACGGCTTGCGCATGGACCATGCCGGAAATCAGGGTCAGGGCAATGGCAGAGGTGATGAGGGTCTTGGACATGGTGTATTCCTTCAGTGGCAAACGGTTCAATCAACCGTGAGCGAACTTTAGTTTTGCGCTCACGCCATGCCAATTCGTAGCGCTACGCCGGCGCCTCCGTAGAACTACGGGGTGTGGCTGCAGTGCCTATGCCGCTGTGTCGCCATCGACCAAGGCAGCGTACTGGCGGATTAACTGCGCCAGTGAAGGGGTTTCGAGCTTGGCAAACAGGTTGGCCCGGTGTGTCTCTACCGTGCGCGGCGAGAGCGCAAGCGCCCGCCCGATCTCCTTGTTGGTCAGGCCTTCGACAATCAGGCCCAGCACTTCGCGTTCGCGTGCGGAGAGTTGCGCATACCGCTGGCGGGCCTGCCGGTCTGCGCGGTGGCGCTGGCGTGACTTGACGTGCTGGCGCACGGCGTTTTGAAGGGCCTCGATCAGCAGTTCGTCGTTGACCGGTTTTTCAAGGAATTCTGCGGCGCCCGACTTGAAGGCGCGCCGGCACATCTCCACGGTGCCGTGCCCGGTGAGCATCAGGATGGGCTGGTCCACGCTCTGTGCCACCAGGGCGTCCAGCACCGCCAGCCCACTGATGCCGGGCATGCGCACGTCCAACACGATGGCGCCGATGCTTTCGCGGTCAAATTCAGCCATGAAGGTCTGTGGCTCGGCCCATGCCTGAACCCGAAGGCCGACGGTACTGATCAGGAGCGACAGGGCGTCCCGTACCGCAGCGTCGTCGTCGATGAGGTGGATCAGCGGGGAAAGTGGGGCATTCACGTTTGAACCCGTCAAGGGCGCGCGCAGGCTGGCAGGCTGAGCGTGAAGACAGCGCCACGTGGTGCCTGGTTGGCAACCGTCAGCGTGCCGCCCATGTTGGTGGCCAGCTTTTCACACAGGCTCAAGCCCAGGCCCAGTCCGCCCTTGCGGGTTGAATAAAAGGGTTCAAACAGGTGCGGCAAAGCTTCGGACGGGATGCCTTGGCCGCTGTCAGCCACCGTCAGGACAGCGAGCGGCGAGTTTGCCAACACCGCCAGATCCAAACGCCGCTGGCCGGCGGGCACCTGCTCCAGCGCCTGCAGCGCATTGAGCAGCAGGTTGTGCAAGATCTGGTCCAGAGCAACGGGTTCGGCCATCACCCAGACCGGGCTATCGGCGGCCAGCAAGGGCTCAACCTGGCGCAGCGCCAATTCGGGCTGCAGGAGGTGCAACACCTTGCGCACCGCGTCGTGCAGCGCGACAGGTTTGGTATGTGCAGCGGTGCCGGGTCGCTCCACCAGGCTGCGCAGCCGGCCCACCACATCGGCCGCCCGGCGGGCCTGACTTGCGGCCTGCGCCAGGGCACCGCGCACGGTAGGCAGGTCCAGCGTGTTCTCTTCCAGCAAGCGCTGCGCGGCCTGGGTGTTGGCCAGCACAGCCGTCAGGGGCTGGTTCAGTTCGTGGGCCATGCCACCGGCCAATTCACCCAGCGTATTCAAGCGCGCCACCTGTCCGAGTCGCAGCAGTTCCTCGGCGCGCCGGCGTTGCTCACGCTGGCGCACGAGCGCGGCCACCCCGGCCAAAGCTGCGCCAGCCACCGACGCCCAGGCCGATATCGCAAGCCACGGCAATTGAGACCACGCCACATGGCGCATGGCCACCATGTCAAACGGCTGGCTGTCGGTTGCCAGGCGTTTGCGGAAGTCAAACTGCCAGCCGCTGCGGCCCAACGCTCCAGGCTGTATCACAAACTGCTGGCTGCCTTGTTCCAACACCACTCTGGTGAGGCTTTTTTGGGGGTCTGCGGGCCACTCGCTCCAGGGCACCAGGCGGCTCATGTCAATCAGCAGCGCAAAACTGGCCGGATGAGCGGCGAGCACCAAGGTGTAACGACCGGCAGTGAAATCGGGCAGTGCCAAAGCCGGCAGGCGACGGCTGCGCGACAGGGCTTCGGCGTTTTCGAGATCCGAACGGGGCCAGCGCGCCTCTGGATCGCGCCTTTGCACGGTCAGTATCTGCGGGTAGAGCGACGGCAAGCGTCGCTCGGGCGGGTTTGCCTCAGCGCCTGTCTGCAGGAGCGCCAGTGTGGCCAGCACCGCGTCCAGCTCAACCGCGCGTTGGCTCAGCAGCCGGTGGGCAATGCGTGCGTCGGTCTCGAATGCGTCGCGCGCGCGTGAGATTTCGGCCAGGACGATCAGCAGCGCGCCGACGACGGACAGGGCGATCCAGGCGGCCAGCCACCAACCTCCCGCAAGTCGCAAAACATTCATGCCGCCATTCTCACCCAGCTGGCTGCGTCACAATTGCGGCATGACCCCAGACCCCAGGCCCGGTTTAGCCAGCTGGTTTTCTTCTCCCCAGCGGATGTTGATGCTTTCGGCGGTGGTGGCGGTGTTCACGATCGCGCTGAAAACGGCAGCTTGGTACATCACGGATTCAGTGGGCCTGTTGTCGGATGCGATGGAGTCGTTTGTCAACCTGGCCAGCGCCCTGTTTGGCCTCCTGATGGTGACTATTGCGGCGCGCCCGGCCGACGACGACCACCCGTACGGCCACACCAAGGCGGAATATTTTTCCTCCGGCTTTGAAGGCGTGCTGATCATTGCGGCGGCCCTGGCGATCATCTGGGCGGCCTTGCACCGTATTTTGGAGCCGCAACCTCTGCAACAGCTCGGCTGGGGTCTGGCCCTGTCGGTGGCCAGCTCGGCGCTCAATGGCGCAATGGCTTGGCTGCTGTTCCGAGCCGCGCGCCAGCACCGCTCGATCGCGCTGGAAGCCGACGCCAAACACCTGGTCACCGATATCTGGACGTCTGCGGGCGTAGTGGCGGGCATTGGCCTGGTCATGCTCACCGGCGCGTTGTGGCTGGACGCGCTGGTGGCGATTGGCGTGGCGCTGAACATCCTGCGGGAAGGCGGGCGCCTGGTTTGGCGCTCCAGCCAGGGGCTGATGGACGAGGCGCTGGAGCCCGAGGTGGTGGCCACCATCCGCGAAACGCTTCAGGTGTTTGAGCACCAGCGCGGGACAGACGACCCGCGCGGGGCCGCGCACATCATCCGGTTTGACCACATCAACACGCGCAAATCCGGCCAGCGGCGTTTTGTCGACCTGCACATGCACATGCCCGCGAGCTGGAGCCTGGGCCGCGCTGCAGCCGTTCGCATGAGTGTGGAACAGGCGCTGATGAGCGCGGTGCCAGGCCTGCGCGCGACGATTCAGTTGTTGCCCTCAGACGTCGAGGCGCATTTTGACGACGCCCGGGATTTGATCTGATCGCCTAAACTGGGACATGATCAGGCGCCGGCAAGACCGGCCAAGGATCGCCAAAGCAAGGGTGGAATATGCTCCTGAGTCTCTCAAAACAGGCCTTGATAGCTGCGTTATTTGTAGCGACCGGGCTCGCTTGCGTGAGTGCGCATGCACAGACTGTGCGTGCTGAAACCATCGTCACCGGGCTGGAAAACCCCTGGGGTCTGGCGTTCCTGCCAGGCGGCAAGTTCCTGGTCACGGAGCGGCCCGGGCGCCTGCGCGTCGTTGATTCAGCGGGTCAATTGTCGGCGCCGCTGGGCGGTGTTCCGGCGGTGGCGGCGGGGCGCCAGGGTGGTTTGCTGGACGTGCTGGTGGATGCGGATTTCTCCCAGAATCGCACCGTGTTCTTCTGCTTTTCGGAGCCTGGCAGCGGCGCAAATACCAGCGCCAACAGCACTGCGCTGGCGCGTGCGCGCCTGAGCGCCGACGCATCAAGGCTGGAGGATGTCAAGGTCATCTTCAGCCAAAAGCCCAAAGTGGCCAGCAGCCTGCATTTTGGCTGTCGCATCGTCGAGAGCCGCACGCCAGGGCCCAATGGCGCCAGTGGCAAGCCCGATGGCCTGCTGTTCATCACGCTGGGTGATCGATACTCCCGCAAGGAAGATGCCCAGACGCTGGACAACCACCATGGCAAAGTCGTGCGTATCCACAAAGACGGCAGCGCTCCCAAAGACAACCCGTTTCTGGGCCGCGCCGGCGCCTTGCCTGAAATCTGGAGTTATGGCCACCGCAACCTGCAAGGCGCCGCCCTGGCCCCCGACGGCAGCCTGTGGACCCACGAACACGGCCCGCAAGGCGGCGACGAAATCAACACGCCCAAGGCCGGCCTCAACTACGGTTGGCCTGTCATCACTTACGGAGAAAACTATGGCGGAGGCAAGATTGGCGAGGGCCTCACCGCCCAGGCCGGCATGCAGCAGCCGGTGCATTTCTGGGTGCCGTCGATCGCGCCCTCGGGCATGGTGTTTTTGACCAGTGAACGGTATGGCAAGGCCTGGCAGGGCAATCTGTTTGTCGGTTCGCTCAAGTTCGCCTACCTCAACCGCATCGAGCTGTCGGAGCCTTTCAGGGGCCGCGTGGTGCGCGAAAACAAGCTGCTGGAAAACGGACAAGAACGCGTGCGCGACGTGCGACAGGGGCCGGATGGTTTACTCTATGTGTTGACCGACAGCAACAATGGCCGCCTGATCCGCCTGCTTCCCAACTGACGCCTTATGACAGAACCTCCGGCAACTGTTCTACGCCCGCCTGCCATTCCCCTGGGTTTCAAGCCGCGCCGGATGGGTGGGGGTTTCATCGAAGTCAACGGCCCGCTGTACACGCGCCTGCATGAGGGCAAGCTGCAAGTGGGCTTTTTGGTCGAACCGCGCCACTGCAATCCGATGGGCATTTGCCATGGCGGCATGCTCGCCGCGCTGGCCGACATGGTGTGCCCGATCACGGCGCACGTCACCTGCGAAGCGGCGAAAAACCGTTTTTTGCCAACCATCAGCCTGCAAATCGACTACATGGCGTCCGCTCCTCTGGGCGCTTGGGTACAGGCCGAGGCTGAGGTGCTGCGGGCAACCCGCACGATGGTCTTCATGCACGGGCTGATCATGGTTGAGGAGACGGTGATTGCGCGTGTCAGCGGTATTTTCAAAATTGGCCCAGCCATGAATTTCCCAGTGCCGAAACCGGCAGGCGCCTGACGCTTGGGCATTCCATGCAAGACCAGACCGCGTCCTACAGGGTGCTGCGCGACCTGCGCGCCACCCCTGTGCGCCGTGAACAGATCTTGATCGAGGGAAAAGAAGGCAAACACAACGTGTATTTGCTGGAGGACCATGCGCGAGCCGGTTGAAAAACTCAGCTACCTGGCGGTGCAGAACCTGTCGGCCACTTACGCCCGGCGGGTTCGGGTGATGGTGCAGGTTGCCAGCCTTTTCTTGATGGTCTTTGGCGGTGGTTGGGCGATTTTTTTCGGCTCCAAAGGCCAGTGGCTGGTGGTGGCCTGGGAACTTCTGCTGGTCGCCCAAGGCGTGGCTTCCTTGCTGCTCGTGCTGCGCGGGCAGTTGCGCAGCGCCAAGATACTGCTGGTGTTCAGCCTCTTGAGCATGTTTCTCATTTCGGCGATTTTTCTGGACTTGCCAAGCCTGCAGGTTCCGCGGTCGGCGCATCAGGCCTTCGTGCCCCTGGCGGTTGCGGCCTACCTGATCTTCAAGGGTGAAAGTGTCTGGCTGCAGCACGGTGTGCCCATCTTTTGCCTCTGCGCGGTGGTGTTTTTTGGCGGCTCGGGCATTGCCGTGGTGACCCCCTACGCGATACCCGACGAGATCCGGGTCTATGGCGGTTGGGTCAATGGCATCGCTTCATTCGGGATTTTTTACCTGTTGATCCATATTTTCATTGGCGATCTCAACCGCATGGAACGCGTGCTGCACGACACCAACAACCGCCTGGTGGAGATGGTCAGCCGCATGTTTCCCCAAGCCATTGCCGAGCGGCTGCTGTCAACCGGAGAGACCTTTGCCGAGCGTTATTCGCAAAGCTCGATCCTGTTTGCCGATATCGTGGGTTTCACCAGCCTCTCGGAGCGCATCAGCCCGGTGGCGCTGGTGGAGATGCTGACCGAAATTTTTGCCCGCTTTGACCGAGCTGTCGCGGCAAAAGGTTTGACCAAAATCAAGACGATTGGCGACGCCTACATGGTGGCTTCTGGCGTGCCCGATGCGCGCGAAGACCACGCCAAAGTGCTGGTGGAGCTGGGCTGCGAGATGTTCGAGCTGGTCCGCGATATCAAAGGCATCCAGCTGCGCATCGGCATTGCCTCGGGCGAACTGGTGGCGGGGGTGATTGGCCAATCGCGCCAGTTGTTTGACGTGTGGGGCGACGTGGTCAACACGGCATCGCGCATGCAGTCCGATGGTGTGGCGGGGCGCATCCAGGTGTCCGAGTCAACCTATGAGCTGACCCGCGAATCCTTCAACTATGAACGACGCGACCAGGTGACCATCAAGGGCAAAGACGGCAAACACAATGTCTTCGTGCTGGTTGTCGTGGCATCGCCCACCGGGACTTCGGCTGCGGATGCTCAAACCCGCTGACCTGCATCCCTTCTGCGGCATGGACGAGCCCTGGCTGCTCTAGGCGCGCGCGCGTGGCCGGGGCGATCACCCCGTTCTGATCTGGTCGCCTTTTTCGGGCGCTGAGCAGATCTGGACTTACGCAAGGTTCCTGGCGCGGGTTCAGCGCATCGCTGGCGGCCTGGTCCACCGCGGTGTCAAGCCCGGCGACAAAGTGTTGATCCACCTGGACAACTGCCCCGAGGCCCTGTTGGCCTGGTATGCCTGCGCCTGGATGGGCGCAGTGGCGCTCACCACCAACGCGCGTGCCGTGGCCGACGAATTGAACTATTACGCCGAACACAGCGGAGCCGTGGCGGCGATTACGCAGCCAAAATTTGCCGAGCTGGTGGCCGGCAGTTGCAAGGCGCTGCGCTGGATGGCCGTGACCAGCGACGACAACGGCGAGCCGCCCGCGCATCCCGTGCAGGCGGCGCAACACTTTGACGCGATTGACGCCGAGCCCGCGCCACGCCGCGCTCCAAATCCTCTGGCGCCGTGCAGCGTGCAATACACCTCCGGCACCACCTCGCGCCCCAAAGCCGTGTTGTGGACACACGCCAACGCGCTGTGGGGCGCGCGCATCAACGCCGTGCACGAAGACTTGCGCGCGGATGATGTGCACCTGGTCTACCTGCCACTGTTTCACACCAACGCGCAGGCGTATTCGATTTTGGCCACCCTGTGGGCAGGTGGCACGGCCGTCGTGCAGCCGCGTTTTTCGGCCAGCCGGTTTTGGGACGTTTCGCTCAGGCGCCGCTGCACCTGGACATCACTCGTGCCCTTTGTGGTCAAAGCCCTGTTGCCGCTGGAGTTGCCCAAGCAGCACCACTACCGCCTGTGGGGCAGCGCCATCAGCGAGCCGCCCACCGATGCGCATTTCGGCATCAAAACCATGGGCTGGTGGGGCATGACCGAAACCATTACCCATGGCATCGTCGGCAACCCGCATCTGCCGAACACGCCGATGTCGATTGGCAGCCCGGCGCCGGAATACGAGATTGCCGTGGTCGAGCGCGACGACCTTCCCGTGCGCGAGGCCAGGGCGCTGGCCCCCGGCGAGGGCGGCGGCCACCTGTTCATCCGGGGCAGGCGCGGCCTGAGCCTGTTTCAGGAATACCTGGGCAATGCCAAAGCCACGGCAGAGGGTTTTGATGCGGACGGCTGGTTCAAAACCGGCGACATGATCAATGTCTTGCCCTGCGGCAGCCTGCAGTTTGGCGACCGCAGCAAGGACATGCTGAAAGTGGGCGGCGAAAACGTCGCCGCGTCGGAGATTGAACGGGTGGTGTTGCAGGTTCCCGGTGTTTTCGAATGCGCCGTTGTCGCCAAAAAGCACCCGATGCTGGATGAAGTTCCGGTGCTGTTTGTACGGCCGTTTCCTGAGTTCATTGAGCCACTGGAATCTGCGGTGAATCAGGAATTGAAAGCGCGGGTGGCGGCCGCCTGCGCGGCCCAGTTGGCCGACTTCAAGCGCCCGGTCGAGATTCGCCTCATCGAAGATTTCCCGCGTTCGACGCTGGAGAAAATTGCCAAAGCCCAGTTGCGGGAATTGCTCGAAAGGGCTTGAGCCGTCTGTGGGCTAAACCCGTGCGACAAGCCAGGCCCGGACGCTGGGGCCTCATACGCGGCGCTTCGCTTGCTTTTTAAAATCGGCCCCATCGTCCGGGCCTGACTTGCCGCACTATCTATTGGCTTGATCGCCGTGCTGAAATTTTTGCAAATACTGAGATGAGTGCACCGACGGTGGATCAAGTTTCATGCCTATTGCAGCAGGCGAACAATCTCAGACAACATTACGTCCAGCGCTGCACGAAAGTCTACTTGCGGGGCCGTGGGTAGCACGTCAGTCTTTCGTACTGGTTGATGCAGGTGTGTGTCAGCAATTTTTCTCAGTGAATTGTCGAGATACTTCATTTGCTCGCTGAAAGACCTGGGTGATGAATAGTTGTTGGCTACTTCAGAAAAATTCTTGACATTGAAGATCGGCGCAACATGGTCCGTCACTGCGCGGACCAGCATGGCTGTTGCCATGTGCATGTCATTTTTGTGCGCGAGATTCAATTCCTGCAAGAGACGCACAAGCCGCTTTAAGTCCCATTCGGACTTGAGCGACTGCAATTGAATGATTCTGCTCAGATCAACATAAGTTGGTTTTCCGGCAACCCCGAGTGCTGTAGAAGGTCTGCTGGCATGACGACGAAGTTGGTTGACTCCTCCCTCGATTGCGCCGATTGCTTCCCGCAATTGATCTTTCGAAGGAGGGTTAAAAAAGCCAAATCCGGATGCATTCAGCAGTTTGAAGATTGCACTCGAGAAATCATTGAGTGGCCTTAAACCGTTGTCAAGTATGGATTTCGCTTCCATAAGCAACCGTTTGTACGTTGCTCTGTCAGCGCTGTTCAACTCAGAGGTTGCCGCCGAGGGTAGTTTCTCAAAAAGACTCTCCATTGACCGTAGCGTGTCAATGATTTTCTGCAAATCGTCGTCGTTCATCGGTCTACCTTACGTTGTGGAAACCCCGCATCCGGCAGGATCAAAAGCCGCTGTTTCACAATCCGCACTCACCGCAGTCCCTTGTACTCAAAAATTCAGTCTCGCAAAGATCGCCTTTGTCGACCATTGAATAACGCTGAAGCCACCTGAACCGACGAGAAACACTGTTAATCGGGCGCGAGCGCCAAGGGCCACCCAAAGGATTGGGGCGATTTTAAAAAGCGTAGCGTATGAGCCCCAAGCATTTGGGTGGCCCTTGGCGCGTGGTGATCGAGCCAACGAAATGACTCTGCACTGGCAGCGGCAACTTCCGACGCAAAAGTCCAACCGTCACGACGCATAGGCCAGCCCAACAAGTTCACTAACGTCTTTGGCAGCTCCCAGTTTCCAGGCAGAAGCAATCAACATGTCAGAACCAGCTTTGCCAATCACCGGATCACACAGCCCATGAAACTTCCCCTCCAGCATTGCATCCGTCATCGGGTTTTCCAATGACCCAATCGCGTTCTTCACAAACACGGGCACACGCCGGCCGTCTTTCAACACTGCCGTCACATCCGCGCTGGCCTCGTGGATTGAATCATCCACAGTGGCCACGACTTTGCGGCGCAGCGCCACCATATCGGCTCGCGTGACGAAAGCGTCGTGGTACTCGTCCTCAGTCGCCTTGCCAACCATCAGGCCCGCCACACAACCGTGGTACACGCTGAACTTGGCCTGCAGGCCGTCTTGCGGCTCCTTCTTGCCGGTGAGTTCCAGCACCAGGGAATGCACCTTGAGCTCGACGCGCTCCACATCATCAAGCTTCACGCCGTCCTTTGCAAAAATTGCACGCAATTGCGAGCAAGCGTCGATGCTGGGGTGGATGACGATGCCGCAGGCGAAGGGTTTGTAGCTGTTGAAGCTGATCTCGAAACGCTGACCGAGTTCGCCGGTGATTTCGGTCCAGTCGTTCTTCGTGGAAATTGTTTGCATCATGCCGCGCGGCGCTTCTATGGCCTTGGGGCTGGCGGTGAAGCCCTGGCTTGCCAGCAGGGCTGACATCAAGCCCGCACGCGCCGCGCCGCCCGGGTGGAAGGGCTTGGTCATCGAGCCAAACTGCTCGCGCATGCCGATGGGTTGTGACGCGGCGATGCCCAGCGCCATCGCGGTTTGTTCTACGCTCAACTTGAGCAGGCGCGCGCAGCCCGCCGCCGCGCCCAAGGTGCCGGTGGAGCCGGTGATATGCCAGCCGCGGTCGTAATGATCCGGGTACATGGCGTTGCCGACGCGGCAGCTCACGTCGATGCCGATGACGAGCGCGTCGATGAGGTCACGCCCTGTGATCACGCGGCCCTGCAGCGCTGCCGTGCCGCTTACGCCTTCGGCCAAAGCCAGCAAGGCCGAGGCCACCGGCCCCGCCGGGTGGATGATGGTCTTGAGATGCGTGTCGTCAAAGTCGAAGGTGTGCGAAGTGATGCCGTTGACAAGCGCCGCGCTGGCCATGTCGATCTTGCAGGCCTTGCCGTCGCTGCCCCGACGGCCCAACACAGACGATTGGGCGGCGGGTTGCAGCATCTGCACCGCTGCCAGGGCGGCGTCGGCGGCTTCATGGCCGGACGCGCCGACGGCGCAGCCGAGCCAGTTTAGAAACGTTCGATGCGCTTCGTGGTCTACGGCTTCGTTCCAGCCCTTTGACGGATGGTTGGCGACAAAATTGGCCAGAATTTGGGTGATGGGCGGCGCATTGTGATCCGCGTTTACTTTTGTGTTTATTGCCATTAATTGATTAAAAAATAACTAAATATACTACAAATATAGTAGCTAAATATGTCCATTTTACGTGACTTTAATTTCAAAAAAAATAATTAATCACGAGTCAAGTTGGATATTTCTATCCTTGGCCAGTTTGGTCCAACGCGCAATGTCTGTCACCACAAACTGGCCAAACTGCTCCGGGCTCATCGGCAAGGGTTCGACGGCTTCGCCGGATATTTTCTCGCGCAGGTCGGGCATGCGCAGCACCTGGTTGAGCGATTCGTTCAGGGTTTTCACAATCGCCGGGGGCATGCCAGCCGGGCCGCTCACGCCGTACCACTGCATCGCGTCAAAACCCTTGAAGCCGGACTCATCCAGTGTTGGCACGTCTTTGAGCAGCGGGTGGCGGGCGAGGCCCGTCACCGCCAGCGGGCGCACACGGCCCGAGCGGATGTGCGGAATGGCCCCCGCCAATCCAGGGAACATCGCCTGCGTCTGTCCACCGATCAAATCAACAAAGGCTGGCGCGATGCCGCGGTAGGGGATGTGCACCATGAAGCTGTTGAGCTGGGCCTTGAAAAGCTCCATGGTCAGGTGTGTGAGCGAGCCCGGCCCGGCCGAGCCGTAACTCAATTTGCCCGGGTTCGCCTTCAGGTAGTCGATGAACTCCTGGATGTTTTTCGGCGGCAGCGCGGCGTTGACCACCAGCACGTTGGCCGTGCCGCCAATCATGCCGATGGGCGTGAAGTCTTTCACTGCGTCGTAGTTGAGTTTGCGTGTGGCCGGGCTGGTACCGTGTGTGGCCACGTAACTCTGAATGAGCGTGTAGCCGTCAGGCGCGGCGCGCGCAACGTTCTGGCAGGCGATGGCGCCGCCGCCGCCAGCCTGGTTTTCGACAACAAAGCTCTGGCCCAGCGCCTTCGCCCAACGCTCGGTGACGTTGCGCCCCAGGGTGTCGGCGCCACCGCCCGGGGACACCGGCACGACGTAACGGATCGGTTTGTTGGGATAAGCCTGCGCGAAGGCCGGACCGAAGCGGCTGGCCAAGGCGGCCGTGGCCAGAGCCACTACAGATCGTCGTTGCATGAAAGCCTTTCGCTGGTAAACGGGCAAAGGCCGACTTTACGCGACTGCGCTGGAAACTCAAATGCTATATAAAAAATAGCAATAAATGACCATTGCACGTGACCTCAAGCCTCAAAAAACCTGAAAATTTGTAAAAATTGCCCATCAATCGTTAATAATTAACACCCATGTTAATTATTGGGCGCAATCTGCGGCGCGGCCGCCGGGCCTGTCATTTGCCCAGAGCCAGCCAGCAGCCCAGCGCCACAAACACCGCACCGGTGACGCGGTTGAACCCCCTGCCAGCGCCCCAGTTCGCCATGCCGCTCATGATGCGCGCGCCAAATGCCGCGTAGGCGCTCATCACCAGGCCTTCGACCAGCACCCAGCTCAGACCCAAAATGCCCAGCTGCGGCAATACGCCGCGCTGCGTCTCGAGAAACTGCGGGAACAGCGCGCCAAAAAACAGCAGGTCTTTTGGGTTGCTCACACCCACGGCAAACCCGGCGGTGAAGTGCTGAGCAAGTGGTTTTTGCAGCTGCGCGGCAATGGCCGGCTGTCCAACCGTGTCGCCGGTCGCTGAAAAGCGCAGCGGGTCATGCGCGGGTGATCGCCAAGTCACAACCCCCAGGCAAACCAGGTAGGCGGCTCCGGCCCATTGCAGGGCTTGAAACACCTGCGGTGAAGCCGCAATGGCTGCGCCCAGCCCCAGCGCAGACACCAGCATGAGGCACAGCGCCGCGCAAATCCCGCCCGCCACGGTGGCAGCGCTGCGCCAGGCGCCGTATCGCGCACCGTGCGCCATGCACAACATGGCCGTTGGGCCGGGCGGGACGATGACGGCAACGATAACCGTGAGGTAGAGGGCGTAAAGCGGGGCGGACAAGGGCGGTGATTTGGAACTGAAACGATGGACTTGACAGGTGATTTTGCGTAATTTTTTACCGGTTTTGCGCCGAAAACCTATGTCAGAATAGTTGTTTCAAGCCGTTCAATCGGTCAATACATTTGAAACGTCAATCAGGGGGTCCAACATGAGGAGTTTCTTTGCGGCCATAACCGGCCATGTGTGGGGTCTGGGGATGCGCACAGGGCTGTTGTGCGGCGCAATGGCCTTGAGCGCGCTGCCGGTGCTGGCCCAAACGCCGGCCCAGCCACCTGTCGGTGCGACCACGCCAGCGGCATCGATCCTGAAGTTGCGTATTGTGGGCGGGCTGGCTGGCTTGAACCAGTTCAACCGGCATGAAGAACCTTTTTGGACCAAGGCCTTGCTGCGACTGAGCGGCGGCAAGTTTGACGCCGAAATCGTGCCGTTTGATCGCGCTGGCATGCCTGCGGCAGAGATGCTGCGCCTGCTGCAATTGGGGGTTGTGCCTTTTGGCACATCCCTCCTGGGCCTCGTGGCCGCGCAATACCCCGAGTTCGGCGCACCCGACCTGGCGGGGCTCAATCCTCGCGTGGGCGACCTCAAGAAGAGTGTCACTGCCTTCAGGCCTTACCTGGAAAAATCCCTGCGTTCACAGCTGGGGATCGAAGTTTTGGCGCTGTACATCTACCCGGCCCAGGTCGCATTCTGCAAAAAAGCGATCAACAGTCTGGCCGATCTCGCGGGCCGGCGGGTGCGTGTGTCTTCCGCGACACAGGCGGATCTCATCACGGGTTTGGGCGCCGTGCCGGTGTTGACCTCGTTCAGCCAACTGATGGCCAACATGGCCTCTGGCAATACCGACTGTGCCATCACTGGCACCATGTCGGGCAATACGCTGGGTCTGCATGAAGTGACCACCCATGTGCATGCCCTTGCCCTCAACTGGGGGCTGGCAATGTTTGGCGCGAACCTGCAGGCTTGGGAGGCATTGCCTGCCGATTTGAAGGTTTTGCTGCGCCGCGAATTGCCCAAACTCGAAGCCGCCATTTGGTTGGAGAGTGAACGCGAAACTTCAGAAGGCATGGCCTGCAACAAGGGCGTGGAGCCCTGTGCCAACGGGCGCAAGGGGAAAATGCTGGAGGTTTCCACGTCGGCCGACGACGAGCGCCTGCGCCAGCAGGTTTTTACACGTGTGGTGTTGCCGCGCTGGCTGGAGCGCTGCAAGGTCAATTGCGCGGAAATCTGGAACCAAACCATCGGTCCGGCACGCGGCATCCTGGCGCCCGCTGCCAAGTGAAGGGCAAGTGGCCCAGCAGGGCGACCCTCGCCGTCATCGGGCTCCTGGCCGTTTTCCTGGCGGCCCTGGCGCTGGCCACAGGGAGCTTGATCCGCAGCAATCACGACAATGCGCTTGTCGAATCCGAGGCAGGGTTGGTGCGTTTCGTCAACGGCGCCGAAGCAGCTCTCAACCGCAATTTGCTGGGCGTCGAACTCTTGCTGGCGGCGATAGAAAACCAGCTGGAATTGTCGAAACTGACCGAAAGCGGAATTGATGCTTTGGGTGCCAGCCGGCGGATGCAAAGCGTTGTCCAGCCCAATCTGGTGGTGACTTTCGCCGCCTTGTTGAATGCCCAGGGGAAGGTTGTCGCATCGTCGCGTGCCAGCGGCAGCGCGCTTGCTTTGACATTGCCCAATGGGTTTGCCCAGGAGGCGCTGGCGCAAATTGTCCCGACCCAAATCATCAGCGCGCCGCAAACGAGCTTTTCCAGCTCCGAGCCGGCGCTGTATTTTGCGCGCCGCCTGCTGTTGGCGGATGGCTCCAAAATGCTGGTTGTGGCTGAGGTGCAGATCACCACCCTGGCGACCATTCTGGTACAGGGCGTCGACATACCGGGCCTTGAGGTGACCTTGGAGCGCCGCAGTGGCATGTTGCTGGTCAGCGCGCCGGCGCTGGACCGCCTGTCGGGGAAGTACCTGGCGCCCCCTTTGGGAGAGCAACCGGACCTTGGCCGGGTGTTGCGGCTGCCGGCCCGGCTTGGCCATTCGCCTTCCATCATGGTGGCCAGGCCGGTGCTGACCCCCAATGTCTTGATTGCCGCCAGTGTGCCGCTTGACACGGCGTTGACCAGTTGGCGCAAACAATCATCTCTCTTGTTGGGCGTGTCGCTGGTATTCGCCGCGATGTTGGTGGCCGCTGGCGGCTTCGCGATCTGGTATTTTCACCGCATGGCGCGCGCGCAGTTGGCCACCCGGCAGGCCAAGGACACGCTGGACCAGGCGCTGGAGTCCATGGTCAACGGTTTCCTGCTGCTCGACGCCGATCTTCAGGTCGTAACGTGGAACCGCCGTTACGAGGAGTTTTTCCCCTGGCAAGCCGGGGCGATGGCGCCTCTGCGGTCTTACCGCCAAATGATGTTGCAAGCGGCCATCAAACGCCTGCCTGGGGAAAAACAGGAGGTCATCGACACCTGGGTCGAGCGGCGCATGGGCGCGCTGAAGACGCCACAGGGCAAACACGATGTGCTGCAACCCGACGGAAAAATAATTGAAGTGACCGAACGGCCCACCCCCAGCGGCGGCGTGGTCATCGTTTTCCAGGATGTGTCTGAGCTGCGAAAGGCAGCTGACGAGATTGAGAAACTGGCGTTTTACGACACTTTGACGAGCCTGCCCAACCGGCGGTTGCTGATTGACCGGATGCAGCAGACCATTGCTGCCAGTGCGCGCAGCGGCCGTCATGGCGCCCTCATGTTTCTTGATCTGGACCATTTCAAAACCCTGAACGACACGCTTGGGCACGACATGGGTGACCTGCTGCTGCTCCAGGTGGCCCAGCGGCTCAGGGCCTGTGTGCGGGCAGAGGACACGGTGGCCCGTCTGGGAGGCGACGAGTTCGTGGTGATGCTCCAGGGCCTGAGCCTGCAGGTGATTGAGGCGGCAGCCCATGCCAAGCTGCTGGGTGAAAAAATTCTCGCCAGCGTGAATCAGCCGTTCAATCTGGACGACCAATCCTTCTACTGCAGTTGCAGCATCGGCGCCACCTTCTTTTCTGACGGGAAACAGACGCCGACAAACCTGCTGCGCCAGGCCGACATTGCGATGTACCAAGCCAAACACTCGGGGCGCAACACCTTGTGTTTCTTCGATCCCGAGATGCTGGCAACCATCACGGCGCGGTCCGATTTGGAGAAAGACCTTCGCCTGGCGCTGGTGGAACAGCAGTTCAAGCTGCACTTCCAGGTGCAGATGACGCACCACGGCAGGGCGGTGGGGGCCGAGGCGCTCATGCGCTGGGAGCACCCGCGCCTGGGCACGGTTGCGCCGGCGGAGTTCATTGGGCTGGCCGAGGAGACCGGCTTGATTGTGCCGATCGGGCAATGGGTTGTGCAGACAGCCTGCATGCAACTCAAAGACTGGGAAAACAAGCCCGGATTTCAGGCGTTGCAGTTGGCGGTCAACGTCAGCGCGCGGCAGTTCAGGCAACCCGATTTTGTGGAGCAGATCAGCCAGGCATTGAGCAAGTCCGGCGCCAGACCGGGACTTCTT
>JANNEZ010000414.1:0-7786 GCA_031379255.1 Rhodoferax sp.
GTCGGCCTGATCCCGCCTTGATTCCCCCCAAACGCATCCGATCCAACTTCAGTCCGGCCCGGTCAATAATCCCCCAATGACCCCCGAACTCAGCATTCAGGCCCACATCGCCACCCTCACCCTGCGCCGCCCCGCGCAGGCCAACCGGCTTGAGCCGCAAGATCTGGAAACCATCGCCGCGCACATTGCCACAGTAAACGCCAACCCGCAGATCCTGGTGCTGCGCATCGAGGCCACCGGCAAATATTTTTGCAGCGGGTTTGACATCAACCAGATTGGCCACGCGCGCACTTTGTCGTTTGAAGGCGTGGTCGACGCGCTGGAGCAGGCCCGCCCGGTGACCATCGCCCTGCTGCAAGGCGGCGTGTATGGCGGCGCCACCGATCTGGCGCTGGCTTGCGACTTTCGCATCGGCACCCCTGCCGTGGAAATGTTCATGCCGGCGGCGCGCCTGGGCCTGCACTATTACCGAAGCGGGCTGGAACGCTACGTCTCGCGCCTGGGGCTGGACACCGCCAAGCGCCTGTTCCTCACCGCAGAAAAATTCGACGCCACAAAGATGCGGGCCTGCGGTTTCCTCACCGATCTGGTTGCCGAAGGCGAGCTGGCCGCGGCTGGCGACGCGCTGGCGGCCACCTTGGCCTGCATGGCGCCCCAGGCGCTCCTGGGCATGAAAAAACACCTCAACGCCCTGGCGCGCGGAGCGCTGGACACAGAGGCGCTTGCGGCCGACATCGCGCGTTGCGTCCACTCGGCCGATATCACGGAAGGCCAGGCCGCCTGGGCTGCACGCCGTGCGCCGGTTTTCACCGGGCGGTGAATGAGCCCAAAATCCCCTTGAAATCCGCCGGCCAGCACCCAATTGCGTTCCACGCGATACTGCCAGCCCAGAAGAAAAAAGAGGGACAAAGTTCATGTTGAAGTTCACCGCCTGCGACGCGGCCACCCAGTTTTCTGCGCCAGCGGCTGCCCAGGTGCTGCGCGGCATCACCCGGGGGTTTGAGAAGGAATGCCTGCGCGTCACGCCCGACGGGCATCTGGCGCAGTCGCCCCACCCAGTTGGCCTGGGCTCCAAACTCACGCACCCGTGGATCACCACCGACTATTCGGAGGCCCTGCTCGAGTTCATCACGCCGCCTTCGCAAGACCGCGATTTCGCCCTGCCCTTCCTGCGCGACCTGCACCGCTTCACGGCGCAGCGGTTGGGCACCGAGCTCCTGTGGGCCAGCTCGATGCCGGGCCTCCTGGGCGAAGACCGCGACATCCCGCTGGCCAATTACGGCAGCTCCAACACCGCCCGCATCAAATACGTCTACCGCGAAGGCCTGGGCCACCGTTATGGCCGCAAGATGCAGACCATTGCCGGTGTGCATTACAACTGGTCCTTGCCTGAAGCCTTCTGGCGCGCCCTCTACGATTGCTGCAACGCCAGCGGCGATTTGCAGGCCTTCATCAGCGAGCGCTACTTCGGCCTGATCCGCAACTTCCTGCGATACAGCTGGCTCATTCCCTACCTGTTTGGCGCGTCACCCGCTTTGAACTCATCTTTTTTGAGCGGCCAAAAGCCTGACCTGGAGTCGCTCGGCCAGGACACCCTGTATGGCCCCTACGCCACGTGCCTGCGCATGAGCGACCTGGGTTACCAGAACCGCGCGCAGTCCAACCTCAACGTGAACTTCAACTCGCTGGCCGAATACGCGCAGGCGCTTGACGCAGCCGTGCACACGCCCGACCCGTATTACCAGGCGATTGGCGTGCGCGTCAACAACAACGACGGCAAAGGCGAACACTGGAAGCAGCTCAGCGCCAATGTGCTGCAGATTGAAAACGAGTTTTATGCCGGCATCCGACCCAAGCGCATCGGCCAGAAGGGCGAGCGCCCGGCGATTGCGCTGCAGAAGTACGGCGTCGAATACCTCGAAGTGCGGCTGTTCGACCTGAATCCGCTGCTCGACATTGGCATCGCGCCCGAGCAAAGCGATTTCTGCGACGCCTTCCTGCTGATGTGCCTGCTGCGCGACAGCCCGCCCATCACCAGCCGCGAGCAAGGTGAAAACCTCGAGAACAAACGCCGCGTGGTGAGCCGCGGCCGCCACCCCGACCTGCACCTGCTGGTGCACAACACCGAGCTGCCCATGCGCCCCATGGCCCACGAACTGTTTGATGACATAGCGCCGTTTGCGGCGATTCTGGACGCCGCTTACGGTGGCGACCGGTATGCGCAAACCTTTGCGCAACTGCGCCAGCGTGTTGACCAACCAGAGCAGACGCCCTCGGCCATTGCGCTGGCGCTCATCCGCAGCCATGGTGGTCTGGTGCCCTTCAGCCTGGCGCTTTCCGGCCGACACAAGGCCAGCTTGCTGGCCCAGCCGCTCGGTGAGGTGGCGCAGAAACGTTTTGACGACAGCGCGCGGCGTTCCATCGAAGCCCAGGCGCAAATCGAAGCCAGCGCGCAAATTCCGTTCGAAGAGTACGTGGCGCAGTATTTCGCCTGAGCCTAGGTGGCAATGAACACCCGTGCGTCCTGAGCCTTCAGGGGGTGTGCAATCAGATAGCCCTGAAATTCATCGCACCCCAATTCGCCGAGCAGATCGAGCTGGGCCTGCGTTTCGACGCCTTCAGCCACGGTCTTCATCTTGAGGCCCTTGGCCATCTGGATGATGGCGGTTGTCAAGGCAAGGTCGCCCGCATCCGTGGTCAGGTCATTGATGAACGAGCGGTCAATTTTGAGTTTGCCAATCGGGTAACGCTTCAGGTAGGCCAACGACGAATAACCGGTGCCAAAATCATCCAGTGTCAGGCCGACGCCGAGCGCTTTGAGTTTGGTCAAAATCTCCATCACGTGGCTGTCGCGGTCCATCAGCACCGACTCGGTCAGCTCAATTTCGAGAAATTGGGGCGCCAGGCCGGTCTCCAGCAACACGCCCGATATCTCGTCGAGCAGATCACCCTGCCGGAAATCGGTGGCAGACAAGTTGATCGCCACCGGCACCTTCAGGCTGCCCTGGTCGTGCCAGGCCTTCATCTGGCGGCAAGCTTCCTGCAGCACCCACCGGTCAATCACACCGATCAGCCCGCGCTCCTCGGCAAAACTGACAAACTGGTCCGGCCCGATCAGGCCGCGCTGCGGGTGCTGCCAGCGGATCAGCGCCTCCAGCCCCACCACGGCGCCGTCGCTGCGGCGTTTTTGCGGCTGGTAGTGCAGCTCAAACTCACGCCGCCGCAAAGCCTCACGCAGTTGGCGCTCAAGGTCCAATTTGCCTTTTGCGCGCTGGTGCAAAGCCGGCCTGAAAAATTTGTAGTTGCCGCGGCCGCTCTCCTTGGCGTGGTACATGGCGGCGTCGGCGCTGCGGATCAAGTCGTCCGCTGTCTCGCCGTCGGCCGGAAAAAGGCTGATGCCGATCGACGGCGACACATGCAGTTTGTGCCCTTCAACCAGCACCGGCGCATTCACAACCTCCAGCAGTTTCTGCGCCACGAGGGAGGCGTCTTCGCTGGAGGCGATTTCCGACAACACGACCACAAACTCGTCGCCGCCGAGCCGGGACACGACGTCGGAATCACGCACCGTGACGGCGATGCGCCGGGCCACTTCGCGCAGCAGGTCATCACCCACGTGGTGCCCAAGGGAATCGTTGACGGTCTTGAAATTATCCAGGTCTATGAACAACACCGCCATCGCGCTGTTGTGCCTGCGCGCCAGCGCCGTGATGCTCTCCAGGCGCTCCTTGAGGTAATTGCGGTTGGGCAATTGCGTCAAGGTGTCGTGCAGCGCCAGAAACTCGATGCGCGCTTGCGCTTTCTTGTGCGCGGTCATATCCCGCACCGCAACCAGGCGAAGCTCTTCGCCCGCGAACGGCATGGTCTTCATCACGCATTCAATCGGGAACTCATGCCCGTCTTTGTGCACCATAACCGACTCATAGGGAAGCTCGCTTCCCGACTCAAACTGCAGGCGCATCTTTTCGCGCCAGGCTTCTGGCACGAACTCCGTTGTCATGTGCCCAACCACCTCGTCGCGCGAAAAACCGCCAATGCGAAGCAAAGCGCCGTTGACATCCGTGATACGCCGGTTCTTGTGGAAAAAGATGCCTTCCTCGGTGGCTTCGACAAACTTGCGCATGCGCTCTTCACTGTGGCGCAACGCCTGCTCGGTATTCCAATGGTCCGTGATGTCGTTGATCAGGACGAAGGAGCCCGCCAACGCCTTTTGCGCATCAAAATGCGGGATCAGGCTGACTTCGATGATCCGCCGGGCGCCATCCGGCAGTATCTGCTCGCGGGTGTAGTTGGAGCCCCGGCCTGCCTGCGCTTCCCGCACGTGGTGTTCGATGGCTTGAAAGGCCACTTCACCCACAATCTCGCGAATGTTCTTGCCTAGAATGGTTTCGGTCGTCCAGCCGTTGTATTCGGCATATCGCCGGTTGGCAAACAGGCATTGCATGGAGCCGACTTCGTAGTAGGCGATCAAGGCCGGCACCGAATCGGCCACGAGGCGGATCATCGACCCCCGCGGGTCGTTTTTCGTCAGGGCGGAGCGAATCGGTTCATTCATGCTGCAGGCGCTGAATACCTTTCGCGCAATTGCCTCTTCAAGACTTTGCCAATGGCGCTGCGCGGCAGGGCGTCAACCCATATTACGGCAGAAATACGTTGGGTGCTGCCAAGCTGGCGGTTGGCCCAGGCCAACAATGCACTGGCCCTTTCTTCTTCAGAGACCTGATACTCCGGCAATGCGCCTGTGTGCACGACGAAGGCGACCGGCGTCTCGCCCCAAAGCTCGGAAGGCACGCCCACGACGGCGACTTCCTGCACTTCGGGGTGCGCGGACAAAATGCCTTCCAGGTCGCTTGGGTAAATGTTGAACCCGCCTGAGATGATCATGTCTTTTCGGCGGTCAAACAGCGTGAGGAAGCCATCGGCGTCAAAACGCCCCACGTCACCGGTGCGGATGAAGCGTTTTCCGGTGCCGTCAAACCATTCGGCCTCGCGCGTTTTTTCGGGCCGGCCGTGGTAGCCGGTCATCATGCTGGCGGAGTGGCCCACCACCTCACCGGCTTCAAGCGGCCCGACCACTTTGCCGTCCTCGTCGATCAGGCGGATGTCGTGGTTCAAAGCGGGTTTTCCCACGGTGTGCAGCTTGTCCGGGTGCAGGTGCGCCTCCAGAATGCAGGTGCCGCCGCCTTCCGTCATGCCGTAAAACTCGACCAGACCGCCCGGCCAACGCTTGAGCACATCGGCCTTGAGGCTGGCGGCAAACGGCGCACTGGTGCAAAACTTGATTCTGAAACTGGAGAGGTCAAAACGGTCAAAGTCCGGCCGCGCCAGCAGGCGCTGGTATTGCACCGGCACCAGCATGGCGTGCGTCACGCGCAGTGACTGGGCCAGCTTGAGATACTCCCCGGCGTCAAACTTGGGCATCAGCACCACCGTGCCGCCATAAGCCAGGGTGGGGATGAACACCACCAGCGTGGTGTTGGAATACAGCGGTGTTGACAGCAGGGTCACCGTGTCCGAGCCGTACCCGTAGGTCACGCCGCGCTGGATGTGCGCCCAGCGCATGGCGTGCGACTGCACGATGCCCTTGGGCTCGCCCGTGGTGCCCGAGGAATAGATGATGTTGAATGCCGTCTCCGGCGTGACCGCCGGGGCTTCAAACGCAGCGGCAAGCCCGGTTGTGGCCAGCCATTCGGCCAGCGCCTCGCCAGAATCCGCTCCGTCCAGCGCGATGCGCTTCACGCTGGCTGAATTGTGCGCCATAGCCGCAGCAACCAGGGCGGCGCAACTGGCATCGGTGAACAACAAACGGGCCTCGGCATCTGCGATCATGCGCGCCAGCCCTTCGGGAGTGGAACTCGGAGCCAGCGGGGCCACCACCACACCGGCGCGCAACGCGCCCAGAAACACGGCGGCGTACTCAATGGAGGTCGACGCGCAAATGGCGATGGCTTCGCCAGACTGGACGCCACTTGCCGTCAACGCCGCGGCGACCTGGTCCATCCGGGCGTCCAGCGTGGCGTAATCCATGCGGGCTTGCCCCACCACCAGCGCCGCACGGCCTGGAGCCGCCAGGGCATGTTCGCGCACCAAATTGGGCAAAGTCGTGAAGGCTTGAGCGGCTGTTGGCATCGAACGGTTCCGGGTATTTTGGAGAGATTTTGGGGTGTTTGGGGGTCTTTGCCATCTTACCTGCGCGCTGTGTCCACGTCGCCGGCGATCGCCACGATGGGAAGGCCAGGGCGACGACAATCAGGGCATGACCCAAGGATTCCAGACACTGCCGCTCAGCCCGGCCACACTCGACAACCTGACCCAGCTTGGGTATACCGTGATGACACCGATCCAGGCCGCCACGCTGCCTGCCGCGCTGGCGGGGCAGGACCTGATCGCCCAGGCCAAGACCGGCAGCGGCAAGACCGCCGCGTTTGCCCTGGCGCTGCTGGCCAAACTCAATCCGCGCTGGTTTGCCGTGCAGTCGCTGGTCTTGTGCCCCACGCGCGAGCTGGCCGACCAGGTGACGCTGGAGATCCGGCGCCTGGCGCGTGCGGCAGACAACATCAAGGTGGTCACCTTGTGCGGCGGTGTGGCCCTGCGCGGGCAACGCGCGTCACTGGAACATGGCGCGCACGTGGTGGTGGGCACACCCGGGCGCATGATGGACCATCTGGCACGCGGCTATCTCAACCTCGAAGGCCTCAACACCCTGGTGCTCGACGAAGCCGACCGCATGCTCGACATGGGTTTTTTTGACGACATCGCCACCGTGGTGAAACAGACGCCCAAAGAGCGCCAGACCCTGCTGTTTTCAGCCACCTACCCCGAAGGTATCGGGAAACTGGCCAGCCAGTTCATGAAGGCGCCGCAACAGATCAAGGTGGAGGCGCAACACGCCAAGGAATTGATCGAGCAGCGTTTTTACGAAGTGACGCGCGCCACCAAATTTGAAAACGTGGCCAAACTGCTCATGCATTTCCGCCCGGTGAGCACGCTGGCTTTCTGCAACACCAAACAACAATGCAAAGACCTGGCCGGCTTTTTGCAGGAGCAGGGCTTCAGCGCGCTGGCCTTGTATGGCGAGCTGGAGCAACGCGAGCGCGACCAGGTGCTGGCGCAGTTTGCCAACCAGAGCTGCTCGGTGCTGGTGGCGACCGATGTCGCCTCGCGCGGGCTGGACATCAAGGAGCTCGAAGCGGTGATCAATGTGGATATCACGCCCGACCCTGAAGTGCACGTGCACCGCATTGGCCGCACCGCACGCGCTGGCGCGACCGGCCTGGCTCTGAGCCTGGCGGCCATGAGCGAGATGGGCGCGGTCGGGAAAATAGAGCAGTACCAGGACCGCGCTTCGAGCTGGCACCCTCTGGCCGAGTTGACCCCAACCGGCAAAGGCGACCTGCTCCCGCCGATGGCCACGCTGCAAATTCTGGGTGGGCGCAAGGAAAAAATCCGCGCCGGCGATGTACTGGGCGCGCTCACGGGCGACGAGGGCGGTGCCGCGTTCACACGCGAACAAATCGGCAAAATCGCCGTCACCGAGTTCTGCACGTTTGTCGCTGTGGAACGCGCTTTGGGCAGCGCCGCCTGCGCCAAGCTCAATGCAGGCAAAATCAAGGGAAAAAGCGTGAAGGCGAGGATGTTGAACGGACTTGACCCCAACCCCTGAGGCTGCAACCATGAACGCCAACCCCACTTCCCCCCAAGCCGCTTCTGAGCTCGCCCGCAAGGCCGAAGCCTTTCGCGCCCTGCACGACGCGCCGGGCATCTTTGAAATGCCCAACCCCTGGGA
>JANNEZ010000417.1:0-4023 GCA_031379255.1 Rhodoferax sp.
ATCACGGTGGCCACCGCCAGGCCCTTCTTGAACCAGGCCTTGAAGTTGCGCGATTTGTTCAGCTCTGTGTAGAGCCAGCTCTTCTCGAAAGCTTCGGGGTAGGCGGCGAGCTCGTCGTGCTGGCGGCCCGATTGAATCGCCTCAAACGCCGCCTCAGCCGCCAACATGCCGGTCTTGATGGCCGCGTGGCTGCCCTTGATGCGGCTCACGTTGAGGTACCCGGCATCACAGCCGACCAGCGCGCCGCCCGGAAACACGGTTTTGGGCAGGCTCATCAGCCCACCCGCCGTGATGGCGCGGGCGCCGTAGGCAAGGCGTTTGGCGGGTTTGAGCCCTTGGTCTTCGCCTTCAAAATACCAGCGCACATTCGGGTGCGTTTTCCAGCGCTGGAACTCCTCAAACGGACTCAAATACGGGTTGCTGTAGTCCAGCCCGGTAATGAAACCCAAGGCGATCTTGTTGCCATCCAGGTGGTAGAGAAACGCGCCGCCGTAGGTGTTGCTGTCCATCGGCCAGCCGGCGGTGTGCATGACAAAACCCGGCTGGTGGCGTTTCGGGTCGATCTCCCACAACTCCTTGATGCCCAGACCGTAGGTTTGCGGGTCTTTGCCGGCATCAAGCTTGAAATGGGCGATGAGCTGTTTGCCCAGATGCCCGCGCGCGCCTTCGGCAAACACGGTGTATTTGCCCAGCAGTTCCATGCCAATCTGGAAGTTCTCGCCGGGTTCGCCGTCTTTGCCGACGCCCATGTTGCCGGTGGCCACGCCTTTCACCGAACCATCGGTGTTGTAAAGCACTTCAGCCGCCGCAAAACCCGGGAATATTTCAATTCCCAGCGCTTCAGCCTGGCCGGCCAGCCAGCGGGTGAAATCACCCAGGCTGACGATGTAGTTGCCGTGGTTCTGGAAACACTGGGGCAGGAAAAAGTTGGGGGTTCGGAAGGCGCTTTTTTCACCGAGGAACATCATCGCGTCATCGGTCACCGGCTGGTTCAGCGGCGCGCCGAGTTCTTTCCAGTTGGGGAACAGCTCATTGAGCGCGATCGGGTCCATGATGGCGCCTGAGAGGATGTGCGCGCCCGGCTCGGAGCCTTTTTCCAGGACCACGACCGAGACCTCCTTGCCAGTGCTTGCCGCCAGTTGCTTCAAGCGGATGGCGGTTGCGAGGCCGCCCGGCCCGCCACCCACCACCACCACGTCGTATTCCATGGCTTCGCGCGGACCGTATTGGGCCAAAATTTCTTCGTGGGTCATGGGGCTCTCATTTGGTTTTCAAGGGGGATCGCAGGCGCAAACGTTCCGAGTTTACGGCGTGGATTTTATTCCGGGCGCGCGGGCTGCAATGCCACAATAGCCGCTGACGTTTTCTTTTGCAGAGGCACCCTAAATGGCATACAGTATCGATCTCTCCGGCCGCGTGGCTTTCATCACCGGCGCTTCGGGCGGCCTGGGCGCGCAGTTTGCCCGCACGCTTGCCAGCGCTGGCGCGGCGGTGGTGCTGGCCAGCCGGCGCACCGAGAAGCTCAAACAGCTGCGCTCGCAGATCGAAGGCCAGGGCGGCGACGCGCACGTGGTGGAGCTGGATGTGACGAACCCCGATTCGATCAAGGCCGCCGTGGCGCGCGCCGAGACTGAAGTCGGCTCCATCGACATCCTCGTCAACAACTCGGGTGTGAGCACCACGCAGCGGCTGCAGGATGTGGCTGCGGCGGATTACGACTTCATCTTCAACACCAACGTGAAGGGCGCATTTTTTGTGGCGCAGGAAGTCGGCAAACGCATGCTGGCGCGCTCCAAAGGCTCGGCGCCGGGCAACTTCACCGGCGGGCGCATCATCAACATCGCCTCGATGGCGGGCCTGAAGGTGCTGCCGCAGATCGGCGTGTACTGCATGAGCAAGGCGGCGGTGATCCAGATGACGAAGGCGATGGCGGTGGAGTGGGGCAAATTCGGCATCAACGTGAACGCCATCTGCCCGGGCTACATCGGCACCGAATTGAACGAGCACCACTGGCAGACCGAGCAGGGCCAGAAGCTGGTGAACATGTTGCCGCGCAAACGCGTCGGCCAGCCCAAAGACCTCGACGCGCTCCTGGTGATGTTGTGCTCCGACCAGAGCCACTTTATCAATGGCGCCGTGATCTCTGCCGATGACGGGTTTGGCGCATGAAGATCGAAATCCCCGAAAAAAAGAAGTTGGTTTATGAGACCACGATTCCCATCCGCTGGGGCGATATGGACGCCATGGGCCACCTCAACAACGCCAGTTATTTCCGCTACCTCGAGACCTGCCGCATCGACTGGTTCCAGTCACTCGGCAAAGGCCTTTACGGGGGCGGGTTCGGCATCTTGATCGTCAACGCGTTTTGCAATTTTTACCGGCAGCTGGAGTACCCCGGCAGCGTCAACATGAAGATGTACGTGAGTGACCCTGGGCGCAGCAGTTTCGAGAGCTGGGCCACACTGGAGCGCAGCGACCAGCCGGGCGTGATCTACGCGGCCGGTGGCGCGACCACCGTGTGGAGCAACTTTACGGAACAGAAGTCAGCGCCGCTGCCAGACTGGTTGCGCGCTCTGGTAAGTTAAATACCCATATTGGGTACGATTAGGCGATTTTTGACGCCAAACCCGTTTTTGCAAGGTTTTTCGACCATAAAGTCACGTGAAATGGTCGTTTTATGCTATATAAAATATAGCAACTAGTTTGCCTTGTCAACCTTGACGGTCTTGGCCTCTTTGGGCTCCTTGGGCATGCGCCCCATCGCATAAAACTCCGGGTTCGGCATCATGTTGCTGAAACTCGCCATGCGGTTGGAGAGGCCGAAAAACGCCGTGATGGCGGCGATGTCCCAAATGTCTTCGTCATCGAAGCCGTGCGTATGCAGCGGGGCGAAATCAGCGTCATTCACAGCAGCCGAATGCAGGCAGACTTTCATGGCGAAGTCGAGCATCGCCATCTGGCGCGGCGTGATGTCGGCCTTTTTGTAGTTCACTGAAACCTGGTCGGCCACCAGCGGTTTCTTCTCGTAGATGCGCAAAATCGTGCCGTGTGCCACCACACAATACAGGCAATTATTGGCCGCGCTGGTGGCGGTGACGATCATCTCGCGGTCGCCCTTGGTCAGATTGCTGGCGCGGCCGACCGATTCCGGAAGCATCAACGCGTCGTGGTAGGCGAAGAAAGCGCGCCACTCGGCCGGGCGCCGCGCGAAGGCGAGGAAGACATTGGGCACAAAACCGGCTTTTTCCTGCACTTCCAGCACTTTGGCCTTGATGTCTTCGGGCAAATCCTTGATCTCGGGCGCGGGGTAACGGTTCATTGGAATCTCTCTGGATATAAAAAAACTATCTCGAGTATTCAATTAATTGAATTTACACATTGAGCGACTGTTTCTACAGTCACTGTACTGCTTCGAGACAGTGTGCGTTCAAAGCAGGCTCCAATGGCAGGCAGCGTCCATGAATGCACAGTCCAACAAACCAAGGAACGAACCATGTCAACTGAAACAAAATGCCCATTTCCGCACGCTGCTCTCAAACCCCCGGTGGCGGGCGCCCGAACCAATGCAGACTGGTGGCCCAACCAGCTGAACCTGAAGATTTTGCAGCAGCATTCTGAGCTGTCAAATCCCATGGGCAAGGCGTTTAACTACGCCGAGGAGTTTAAAACTCTTGATTTGCCTGCCGTGGTCAAAGACCTGACCGCCTTGATGACCGATTCGCAGGACTGGTGGCCCGCCGACTACGGCCACTACGGCCCGTTTTTTGTGCGAATGGCGTGGCACAGCGCCGGCACCTACCGCATTGGTGATGGCCGCGGCGGCGCGGGTTTTGGCACCCAGCGGTTTGCGCCGCTCAACAGCTGGCCGGACAACGTCAACCTCGACAAGGCGCGCCGCTTGTTGTGGCCGATCAAACAGAAATACGGCCGCAAAATCTCCTGGGCTGACCTGATAGTTCTTACCGGCAATGTCGCGATGGATTCGATGGGCTTCAAAACCCTCGGTTTCGCCGGGGGCCGCGC
>JANNEZ010000442.1:0-6703 GCA_031379255.1 Rhodoferax sp.
GCAGCTTGAAGCTGTCCGCCGATGCCTGCGGCCAGGTCTGGCGGAAGATTTGCGGCAGCGCCTGCAGGTCGCTCTCAAGCAGCGCGCGGTCGGGCATTTGCGTCAAGAGCGCCTGGGCGAGCGACTGCACCTTCTGGTCGCTGCCGCGGCGCACGATGTGGTGGGCGGTGATCTCGCTGGGGTGCTGCAAGCCCGAAGCCTGCACCAACTCCAGCAGCGCATGCAGGGTCTGCTGGTGGAAGTTGTACACCCGCTCGGCCTTGTCGGGCACCACCAGCGCACGCTGGCGCACCGGGTCCTGGGTGGTCACGCCAGTCGGGCAATGGCCGGTGTGGCAGGTCTGGGCCTGCAGGCAACCCAGGGCGAACATGAAGCCGCGCGCGCTGTTGCACCAGTCGGCGCCCAGCGCGAGCATGCGGGCGATGTCAAAGGCGCTGATGACCTTGCCCGCGCAGCCCACCCGGATGCGGCTGCGCAGGCCCACGCCGCGCAGCGTGTTGTGCACCAGCCGCAAGCCTTCTTGCAGGGGCGCGCCCACGTGGTCGGTGAACTCCAGCGGCGCGGCGCCGGTGCCGCCCTCTGCACCATCGACCACGATGAAATCCGGCGTGATGCCGGTGACCAGCATCGCCTTGACCATGGCAAACCATTCCCAGGGGTGGCCGATGCACAGCTTGAAACCCGTGGGTTTGCCACCTGACAAGCTGCGCAACTGCGCGATGAACTGCATCATCTCCACCGGTGTGGAAAACGCGCTGTGGCGGGCCGGCGAGAGGCAGTCCACCCCGGGCGCAATGCCGCGTGCTGCCGCAATCTCGAGGGTGACTTTGGGCCCCGGCAACATGCCGCCGTGCCCGGGCTTGGCGCCCTGGCTCAGCTTGAGCTCAATCATCTTGACCTGCGGGTCGCGCGCGTTGGCGGCAAACTTTTCCGCGCTGAAGCTGCCGTCGTCGTTGCGGCAGCCGAAGTAACCCGAGGCCACTTCCCAGATCAAATCGCCGCCGTGCACGCGGTGGTGCTGCGAGATCGAGCCTTCGCCCGTGTCGTGCGCGAAACCACCGCGTTGGGCGCCCTGGTTCAGCGCCAGGATGGCGTTGGCCGAGAGCGCGCCGAAACTCATCGCCGAGATGTTGAAGATGCTCGCCGAATACGGCTGGGTGCACGGGCTGGCGCCTTGCGGCACGAGGCCGGGCTCGCCGCCGATCCAGATGCGGAAATCGTGGCTTGCCAGGCGTGTGGGCGACAGGGAGTGGTTGATCCACTCGTAACCGACCGCGTGCACGTCGAGCTGCGTGCCAAACGGGCGTTTGTCGGGCTCACCCTTGGCGCGCTGGTAAACCAGGGAACGCTGTGAACGGGAAAACGGTGTGGCGTCGGTGTCGGCCTCGATGAAATATTGCCGGATCTCCGGGCGGATGTACTCCATCAAAAAGCGCAGGTGGCCAATCACCGGGTAATTGCGCAAGATGGAGCGTTTGGTCTGGCGCAGGTCATACACGCCCAATGCCGTCAAGCCCGCAAACGTCAAGGCCAGGAAGCCGCCGGTGCCAAAACCGACCCAGGCAAACAGGCACAGCAGCGCGCCCACAATACACAGCACAAAGCCGCTGTAACGGATGGGCAGAGCGGAATCGGGAATTTTCATCATGGTGGGCTAAGCGCAGAACGCAAAAGGCAAGGGCAGGAAAAGTGACAGAGCCCGCACCATAACAGCAGCCGGGCGGGTCGTCGAGAATGGCGCCATGAGCCAACCTCTTGACCCCGCCGATTTTGACGAGCTCGACGCCATTTTGGACGATCTGCGAACGCGCCTGGACGAAACCCCGCAATGGGAGTTCTGCGAAGGCTTCATGGCCGCCCTGGTGTGCTGCCGTGAAGTGATTCCTTCGCGTATGTACATGGCGCTCCTGCTGGATTTGGGCATGCAGGAGGTCGATGGCAACGAGCCCTTCGCCAGCGAAGAGCAACTCATGCAGTTCCTCAGTTTGTGGCAGCGCCGCTGGGACGAGGTCGAGCGCGCTTTGGACGCCAATGTCGACAACCTGGCCGCCGCCGCCGCCTACCACCCCGAGGTGCTCGACGTGCGCGGCGCCGTGGCAAATTTGCCGCCTGAAGAGCGCAACGAGATGCCGGGCGAAACGCTGCCCGCGTACGGCCAGGTGTGGGCGCTGGGTTTCATGTTTGCCGTGGAGACCTGGCCCGAAGCCTGGGCGCCGCCGCGTGACAAAGCCGCCGCCCAAGCCCTGGACGAGGCCCTCAACGCCATCGTGCAGATGACCGAAGACGACACTGACGCGCCGGTGGTCTCGGTGTTTGACGAAGACGGCCCACCCAGTGTGAGCGAGCAGCGCATAGCC
This sequence comes from Rhodoferax sp., assembly GCA_031379255.1. Classification (GTDB taxonomy): domain Bacteria; phylum Pseudomonadota; class Gammaproteobacteria; order Burkholderiales; family Burkholderiaceae_C; genus JANYCG01. The sequence continues at coordinate 2,358 of JANNEZ010000442.1, forward strand.
GCTTTTGCCGACGCGATCTGGGCGGTTTACGACCTGCGCGGCTTATGGCGCCAAATCGGCCCGCGCGTCGAGACGGTGCACAGACGGCCTATCCCTGGCCGCAACGACCCCTGCCCCTGCGGCAGCGGCAAAAAATACAAGAAGTGCCATGGCGCGGCCTGAATCGCGTTGATTCGCTGAATTGCGGATTCAAAACGACTGGGGTACGTGGTGCGCCAAAAAATCAAATACCGTGCGGATGCGCCTGTTGGTGCGGATTTCCCGGTGCACCGTCAGCCACATCGGCAGCTCGGGCAAGGGCATGGCGGACAACACGCGCTGCACCTGGGGGTCGGCGCGCACCTGGTAGTCGGCCAGGAAGCCGATGCCCAAGCCGGCGCGCACCGCTTGCCAATGAACCAGCAGGTCATCACTGCGCAGGGCAAAGGCCTCGCGCGTCACTCTCTGGCCGAAGCTGCGGAATCCACGCAGGATGTCGTCCACCTTGTCGTAACCGATGAGTTCGTGGACCAGCAGGTCTGTGGGTATGCGTGGCACGCCGCGCCGGGCCAGGTAGTCGCGTGAGGCGTACGCGCCGACCGGCACCTTCCCGAGTTTTTTGGCGACCAGTGTGGCCTGGTCAGGGCGCACCATGCGCAGGGCGATGTCGGCCTCGCGGCGAAGCAGGTTGCTGACGGCGTTGCTGGCTTCCAGTTCAACCTGGATATCGGGCAGTTCCAGCCGCATCGCCGCGAGGATGGGCGGCATCAGGTAACAGGCCACCGGCTGGCTGGCGGTGATGCGCACCGTGCCGCGCACGTTTTGTTGCGAGCCGCTCACCTGCCGTGCCAATTGCAGGGCGCCGGTTTCCATGGCGCGGGCCGAGTCCGCCAGTTGCAGGGCCGATGGCGTGGCCACCAGGCCGCGCCCGGTGCGTTCGAACAACACCAGGCCCAGTTGCGATTCCAGCAGGGCGATGTGGCGCCCCAGCGTCGGCTGGCTGGCGCCCAGCGAGCGGGCTGCGCCCAGCAGGCTGCCGGCTTCGAGGGCCGCCAGAAACGAGCGGATCAGGCTCCAGTCAAACCGGGCGTTCAAAGCGTTGTTCATGCCGTGGCGTCTTCCTGTGGGTGTTGCGGATTGATATTCATAAACGCATAGCTGTTAAGCAGATTCATGCAATTGTGTAAATAGCCGGATGTTTCCACAATCGACGCCATCGATCAAGCCCTTGAAACCCTTTGGAGATGCCACCATGCAATCAACCGTTCTGATACTGGGCGCACGCGGCCGGTTTGGCCTGCAAACAGCGCTGGCGTTTCGCGCGGCCGGCTGGCGCGTGTTGGGGCAAACGCGCCCTGGCGCCGTGGCGCCCGCTCTGGCGGCAAAGGCGGGCATTGAGTGGCTCGGAATCGACCTGCAAGACACGCCAGCGCTGTCGCGAGCAGCCCAGGGCGTGGCCGTGGTGGTGCACGCGCTCAACCCCAGCGCCTACACCTTCAAGGCTTGGCGCAATGAGGTGATGCCAATGACCGACGCTGCCATAGCCCTGGCCCGCGCGCTGAAGGCCACGCTGATGGCGCCCGGCAACGTCTACAACTTCGGCGCCGGCATGCCCGCGCTGCTGCACGAAGACACGCCGCAACGCGCCGACACCGTCAAGGGCCGCATTCGCAGGGCCATGGAGGAGCGCTTGAAAAGCAGCGGCGTGCAGACGGTGGTGATCCGCGCCGGCGATTTTTTCGGCAGCGGAAGCGGCAGCTGGTTTGACCTGTTTGTCGCGGCCAAGCTCGCCCGCGGCCGCGTGACCTACCCCGGCCATCTGGACGTGCCGACGGCCTGGGCCTATTTGCCGGATCTGGCGCGCGCCTTTGTCGCTGTAGCGCAAAAACGCAGCGAGTTGCCGCCGTTCGAAATGCTGCACTTTGCCGGCCATAGCCTCACTGGCCAGCACTGGCTCGATGCGCTCACGCCGATTGCCCGGGCGCAAGGCTGGCTGCAGCCCGCGCAGCCGCTGGCATTCAGCCGCCTGCCCTGGCTGGCGATCCGCCTGGCCGCGCCGCTGGTTCCCGCTTGGGCGTCTTTGCTGGAGATGCGTTACCTCTGGGACACCCCGCACGCGCTGGCCAACAGCAGACTCACAGCCTTGATCGGGCCGGAGCCGCACACACCACTGGGTGTTGCCGCACAGACGGCTTTGTGTGATCTGGGTCAAATACCACCGGGCGACCTGCGGGGCGTTGTGAGGGCGCCGCCTGAAAGTTTGAATTCAACCAGGAATTCAGCAAGGAGTTCAACATGCAACGCAGACACTTGATCGGCATCGCAGGCGGCGGCGCCATCCTTGCGGCCACTCTTGGCAGCTCGCTCCTGGCCGGCTGCGGCAGCGGCATGCCGGGCGAAGCGGTGCAAGCCTGGCAAGGGCCGGGGCCCGAGATCGGCGCCGACCCCGACCCGCGCCGCTGGTTGCTCAGTTACGCCATTCTGGCGCCGCATTCACACAATTTGCAATCGTGGATCGTCGATTTGAGCCGACCCGGTGAAATCCTGCTGTTTTGTGACCTCACGCGCCTGTTGCCAGAAACCGACCCGCTGTCGCGCCAGATCATGATGAGCCAGGGCACCTTCCTGGAACTGCTCGACCTGGCGGCGCGTGAACGCGGCATTGGCGCCGAAATCACGCTTTTTCCCGAAGGCGTTTTCGGGGCCGGCAAGCCCGACTCACGGCCGGTCGCGCGCATCCGCCTGCGCCCGGACAACACGCTGCAAAAAGACCCGCTGTTTGCGCAGATTCTCCAGCGCCACACGCACCGCGGCCCGTATGACGCGGCGCGGCCCGTGCCTGACGCGGCCTGGCGCGCCATCACCACCAGCGTGGAGGGCTCGGGCATCGTGGTGGGCGGGGTCGGGCCGGCGCAGTCACAAGGCCTTGGGCGGCATCGCAAAATCGCCTCCGACGCATGGCGCATCGAGCTGACCACACCGCGCGCCATCATGGAGTCGTACAAGGTGCTGCGCGTGGGCAGCCGCGAGATCGCCCAGCACCGCGACGGCATCTCGGTCACCGACCCCATGCCGGTGGCGCTGGCGGCGCTGGACTTGTTTGACCGCAGCCGGGCGCCGGCGCCTGACGACTATGCGACGACCAGCCAGATCAAAACCTTTGACCGCAATCTGCAGTCCACTCCCGCCTTTCTTTGGATGAACAGCGCGGGCAACGACCGGGCCAGCCAGGTGCAGGCCGGGCGCGCCTATGCACGCGTGCAATTGGCCGCCACAGCGCAAGGCCTGTCGATGCAACCGCTGTCGCAGGCGCTGCAGGAGTACCCGGAGCAAAAAGAAACCTGCCGCGCGATCCACGAGTTGGCCGGTGCCACCCGGGCAGGGCAGACGGTGCAGATGTGGGCGCGCCTGGGGTATGCGACGCCTGTGGAGCCCTCACCCCGCCGGCGGCTGCAGGACTTCATCCGCGCCTGAGGGACCCTGCCGCAACGGGTGCCACCGGCCGGTTCAGCCGAGCAACGCCACCAGCCGGTCGATTGCGTGTTGCACCGTGGCGCGGCGCACGGCGGAGCGGTCGCCGTCAAAGCGGCGCGCTTCGCTGGTCAAACCCGCTGGTGTGGCAAAACCAAACCACACGGTGCCGACCGGTTTGGCAGCGGTGCCACCGGTGGGCCCCGCCACGCCTGTGACGGCCACCGCCACCTGGGCGCGCGCGTGCGACAAGGCGCCTTGCGCCATCGCGCGGGCCACGGCTTCACTCACGGCGCCGTGTTGCGCAATCATGGCCTGGGGCACGCCCAGCAGCTCGTGTTTCGCCGCGTTGGAATACGAGACAAAACCGCGTTCAAACCACAGGCTCGAGCCGGCCAGATCGGTGCAGGCCGCAGCGATCAGGCCGCCGGTGCAACTTTCGGCGGTGGCCATGAGGAGCTGGCGTTCGGTCAACACACGGGCCAGATGTTCTACGTTGGAGGTCATGGTCTTTACGCCGTCAGATGATCCGCCACAGCGCCACCGCCAACAGCGTGCAGGCGGCTGCCACCAGGTCGTCAAGCATGATGCCGAAGCCCGCCTTGTGCCAGGCGAGGCGGTCGATTGAAGGATCGACGTGGTGGAACAGGGCGTCGGCCCAGGCCACCGGGCCGGGTTTGACGGCGTCGAAAAAACGGAACAATCCAAATGCCGCGAGCTGGCCCCAAAAACCCATCGGCATGGCCACCCACAAGATGATCCAGAAGGCGACGACTTCGTCCCAGACGATGCAACCGGGGTCGAGCACGCGCAAGTGGCGCGCGGTCACGCTGCACGCCCATACGCCCAGCACGGCCGAGCCGGCGATCAGCAGCGCCCAGGTGATGGGGCTCAGG
>JANNEZ010000406.1:0-4322 GCA_031379255.1 Rhodoferax sp.
GGAGACCCGGTCGTTCATGCCCATGGAGGCCCGTGAGGGGTAACGGCCCGGGCGCAGCACCACGCATTGCCCGTCAAAATTCGCATGCTCACAGACTTCCCAGCGGTTGTTCAAAACAATCACCGACGATGCGCGGTCATTGAAGCCGGAATTGCTGAAGTTGTCGACCCGCTGGCCGGTGCTGAACGAGCGGCCCTGGAAGTCGTCGTTTTCATAGAAAGTCACCTGGGCATTGGCCTGGGAGCCCCAAGCCAGCGCGGCCAGAGCCGCGACGGCGACGGAACGTTTCAAATTTGCTTTCATGTTGAACTCCTGAAATGGTTTGTGAACACCAGGCAGTATGGGTATGGCTTGCCGTGGAGAACAGCAGACCGCAGCGCGAAGCGCCGTAGTAGATGTCCTACGCCGCGCAATTTCCGTCGCGCTTTGTGGCCGGCACGCCGTCAAGCTGTTGCGTAAAGCCTGTAAGCAGCGTCCTACGCGTTCGCCATCGGTCTCCCGACACGTTGTCAGCAAACACGCTGACAGTTTCGGGCGCGCTCCCGGTGGAAACTGGCAACACCCATGCAAGGGCGCCCGTTGGGCAACCCAGGCCATGGTCCGCAAGCACTTTTCCATCACACCCCAAACCGATCAAGGACTCACCATGTCAATCGTCAACCCTTCGCAGGAAACCTCCAAATTTGCCGACAAAATGGCCAGCTCGGCAGAACATGCCATACAGGCCACGCAGCACGCGGCCAACGGCGCGCTGGACAGTCTGAGCGGCAGCGTGCAGGGACTCCGCAACCAGGCTGGACCGCTGCTCGCCAACGTCTCGGGGCAAGCCAATGCCTTGTTGAACACCGGGCGTGATGCCGTGCGCAATGCCTCCCATCAGGTCAGCGATGCGGCCCTGCATGCCCGCGACGGCGCGGTCAGTTACGTCAGGGAAGAGCCGGTCAAGGCCCTGCTGATCGCCGCTGCAACAGGCGCAGCCTTGATGGCGCTGGTCAGCATGATGAGCCATTCGCGCCATTCATCCTGATCTGGCTGGCAGAACGCCTTGTTCCATCCCCTTTTCCATCCGATCGTGCGTCTGCTCACGGCGCGTCCCGAGCTTGTCGCGGACCACGCTGAAGCCTACGCCGAGCTGTTTGCGAGCGAGCTGGGCAGTGCCGGCGAGAACCTCAAAAGCCAGGTTTTGCTCAACGGGCTGGCTGTTTGCGGCCTGGGCGTGGGTGTGGTCCTGGCTGGTGTGGCGCTGATGTTGTGGGCGGTCTTGCCGATGACCCAAAGCCAGGCCCCCTGGGCTTTGCTCGTGGTGCCCGTGTTGCCACTCGTCTTGGCTGGCATCTGCCTTTTTGGGGCAAGCCGTTGCGCGAAGCTCAAACCCTTCAGCCACATCCGCCGCCAGATGGCGGCTGACCTGGCGATGGTCCGCGAGGTCGGAGCCACATGACTGCGGAATCACCCAGTGCCACCCTGGCCTGTGAACGCCTGACGCGCACGCGTGAGAGCCTGCGTCAGGCCTTGCAGGCCAGCAAGGCGGCGGCAGCGCCCGGCGCCACCAGCCTGCGCTGGCTCGACGGGTTGAAAGTGTTGCCCGGATTTGATGCGGTGCTGACGGCCTTGCGCGCATGGTGGTCGCAACAACCCCTTCGCAACGCCAGCCTGGGCATGTCCGAGTCGGCCAAGACCGCGCTCCTGCCATTGGCGCAACGCGCACCCCTGACTCTGGTGTTGGGCGCCATGGCACTGGGCGCACTCGTCGTGTGGCTGCGTCCCTGGCGCTGGCTCACCGCTCCGGCGGTTCTTGCCGGCCTGATGCCGCAGGTGTTGGGAAAAGTCGTCGCCAATGTGCCGATGCAATCCTGGCTGGCGGGACTGGCGTCTTTGTCGGCGTCGGCGGCGCCGAACCCGCCTCACACGCCATCTGGCAATGGCCTGCCAAATGGCGCTCATCGATGATCCATACAGCCCCAAAGCCCGGGCGGTCTGTGTGCGTTGTCGCACAGAAATCCGCAGGGCATGTCGTTACGCTGAAGTCACACCGGACGCGACCCCTCATCGCTGCTCGGTCAATCCACGCTGGCCCTGCGCCAACGTGACCGGTTTTTCAACTCTCAAAGGATTCACATGAACCACTCTCTTCCCCTACTGGCACTGTTTTCCGCGCTTGCCTTGAGCGCCTGCGAAAGGCCCGCCGTGATCGTCGCGCCAACTACACCGGTCGCTGTGCCAGGCCCGGCTGGTCCGACGGGCGCCACAGGCAACACTGGCAGCACTGGCGCTACCGGCAGCCAGGGCAATGACGGCAACACCGGCGCTACAGGAAAAACCGGCGGCGGCACCACAGTCGTTGTCATACCGGCGGCACCCGCTTCGGCGCCGGCCAACTGAGCCGGCCCCAATTCACTCTCAAGGAGAATCCCATGAGCCTCGGCACCATACTGCTAATTGTTTTGATCCTGATGCTGATCGGCGTCTTCCCGACCTGGTCGCACAGCAACAAATGGGGTTACGGTCCCAGCGGCGGCCTTGGCTTGGTGGTGATCATCCTGATTGTGCTTTTGCTCACGGGCCGAATCTAGCGCTTCGCCATCGACATGCTGGCCCTGCGATTGAAGCTGTTGTGCCTGTTGGGGCTGGCAGTTTCCGCCGGGTGCAGCAGCCTGCCGGCCATTCACCCTGATCTGGCGCGTCCGTCCAAGGCGGCGGTGCGGCTCGAAGGTGCCCGCGGTGTATTGACCGCAGCCCAAAGCAAGGCCATCCTCGACCAGCTGCGAAGCCGCAGCGCTGACACCAACATCTTTGACCGTCATCTGGCCCTTGAAGAGGCGATCGTCGGCAGTCCGCTCACCACCGGCAACCAGGTGCAGCTCCTGCAGGATGGGCCGGCCACCTACCGCGCCATGTTCGCCGCCATCGCAACGGCGAAGGACCACATCAACCTGGAGACCTACATTCTCGATGACGATGAGATCGGCCAGCAGTTTGTGCGGGCCTTGATAGCCAAGCAAAAGCAGGGTGTGCAGGTGAACATCATCCGGGACAGTGTTGGCACGATCGGCACCCCGGAGGTTTTTTTCAAGACCCTGGTCGACAGCGGCATCCAGGTGCTTGAGTTCAACCCGGTCAACCCGCTGGTGGCCGGCCCGAACTGGCGCCTCAACCAGCGTGACCACCGCAAACTGCTGGTGGTCGACGGCCGCATCGCCTTTTTGGGTGGCATCAACATCAGCAGTGTTTATTCAGGTGGCTCATTCAGCCAGGGCGCACGCAAGCCGTCAGCGTCAAACCTGGCCTGGCGCGATACCGACCTGCAACTGCAAGGGCCGGTGGTTGGTGAGCTGCAAAAACTTTTCCTTGCGACCTGGGCCAAACAGAACGGACCGCCTCTTCCCAAGAGCAACTTTTTCCCGCCACCGGTGAGCGCGGGCAAACTGGTGGTCCGGGCCATCGGCAGTTCGCCCAGCGACCCATTCAGCCTGATTTACGCCACCCTGATGTCGGCGATTGCAAGTGCCGAAACCAGTGTGCACTTGACCAACGCCTATTTCGCCCCGGACCCGCAATTGCTGGCTGCGCTGCAGGCGGCCGCTGCCCGCGGCGTCACGGTGAAGCTGATCCTGCCCAGCCAAACCGATTCATGGCTGATTTTCCATGACGGGCGCGCCTATTACGACCAACTGCTGCGCTCGGGTGTCCGGATCTACGAACGGCAAGGCGTCATCCTGCACTCCAAGACCGCCCTCATTGACGGCGTGTGGGCGACCGTTGGCTCCACCAACCTGGACTGGCGCAGTTTTTTGCACAACGAAGAACTCAATGCCGTCATTCTGGGCACCGATTTTGGCGATCAGGTCCAGGCCATGTTCAACAAGGATCTAGCGGCTTCGGAAGAAATCACGCTGGGAAAATGGCAAAACCGCTCCCTTGATTTGCGCATCAAGGAAATGTTCTCCCGGATGTGGGAGTACTGGTTGTGAGGCGCTGCCGCAAGCCTTTTCCCGATGCGCTTTGTATTCTGGCGCTTCCGCGGATGAACCCCATCGAAGCCTTGCGGCACGAATAGACCCCAAGGCCCTGTTTTGAAAAATCCAACCCTATCCCTGTTGCAATGTCTGGCCGGCCTGTGCCTGGCCAGTTTCACGCTCTCGGCGTGGGCGAATGAAATGGCGGCGCAGCAACTGCTGGCAAAACATTTGACCCTGGAGCAACGCCTTCTCAAAAACCAGTTCCACCGGCCGGTAGTGCTGGATTCGCAGGAAACACCCAACCGCGTCACCGGCGAGATCCACGCTGTCGTCGAGCACCCGTTTGTGTCGGTGAGCCGTGGC
>JANNEZ010000491.1:0-3034 GCA_031379255.1 Rhodoferax sp.
GCCGGGCCGCAAAGTGATCTGGATCATCTGGGCCGGCGGCGGCGGCAACCCGTTCAAGATTGTCGACATGGACTTGAAGCGTTACAACATCGAAATCGCCACCGGCGGCAACATCCTGCCCGCGATGGTCGCCTACAAACAGTTTCCCGGCATGGAAGGCGCCACGTATTACTACTTCGGCATGCCCAAAAACCCGACCAACGACGCCATGGTGTCACGCCACTACACGCAGTTCAAGTCGCCGCCGGACTTCTTCACCGCTGGCGGTTTCTCGGCGGCGATGGCGGTGGTCACCGCCCTGAAAAACAGCAAGGGCGACGCCTCGGCAAACACCCTCATCAAGACCATGGAAGGCATGAGTTTTGATACGCCCAAAGGCAAGATGACGTTCCGCAAAGAGGACCACCAGGCCATGCAGAGCATGTACCACTTCAAGATCAAGAACGACCCGGCGTTTGCCTGGGGCGTGCCTGAACTGGTGCGCGAGATCAAGGCCGAAGAGATGGCCGTGCCGATCCGCAACAAACGTTGATTGGGGCAATGACTGCGCTTCGCGTTATGACTTGGCCTTCGGCCTGGATGACGGCGCATTGCGCCATGATTTGAAGTCCGCAGATTCCTCTGTCATCTGTCATTGAAGCGAAGCGAAGTCATCAAAGCGAAGCGGGGTCATGCGCCGAAGGCGCGTCATTGCGGTCAATGACGGCGCGTCATCATCAAACCAACATGCTCGAAACCAAGAACCTCACCGTCCGCTTCGGCGGACACGTGGCGGTGGATGCTGTCAGCTGCTCATTTGAGCCGGGCACACTCACCGCCATCGTCGGGCCCAATGGCGCGGGAAAGACGACCTATTTCAACCTTGTTTCGGGGCAGATCAAGCCCTCGGCCGGCAGCGTGTCGCTCAACGGCCGGGATTTGACGGACCTGGGTGTGTCGGAGCGCACGCAGGCGGGCCTCGGGCGGGCGTTTCAGCTCACCAACCTGTTCCCCAACCTCAGTGTGCTGGAAAACGTGCGCCTGGCCGTGCAGGCCACACGCGAGGGCGCGCACCGGCGCGGCTTCAATTTGTGGAGCATCTGGAGCGACCACAGCCCGCTCACGGCGCGCGCCGGGGAGATTCTGGCTGCCGTGTCGCTGCAACACAAGCAGGCGGCGATTGTGGCCAGCCTTCCGCACGGCGACCAGCGCAAGCTCGAAGTGGCCTTGCTGATGGCGCTGGAGTCCCAGGTTTTCATGTTTGACGAACCCACGGCCGGCATGAGCTCGGCCGAAGCGCCAGTCATTTTGAACCTGATCCGCGAGCTGAAAAAAGACAAGTCCAAAACCATTTTGCTGGTGGAACACAAGATGGACGTGGTGCGCGATTTGGCCGACCGCATCATCGTGTTGCACAACGGGGCCTTGGTGGCGGATGGTGATCCGGCGTCCGTTATCGCCTCGCCCATCGTGCAAGAGGCTTATCTTGGCGTGGCGGCTTCATGACGATCCCAATGACTGCGCTTCGCGCTATGACTTGGCCTGCGGCCTGTATGACGGCGCGTTGCGCCATGACTTCGAGTCATCGGTCATTGAAGCGAAGCGAAGTCATCAAAGCGAAGCGAGGTCATGCGCGAAGCGCGTCATTGCCTTGGTTGGGCGCGAAATGAATGAGCCGTTGTTGGCGCTGCAAGGCGTGCACACGCACATCGGCGCGTACCACATCCTGCACGGTGTGGACCTCGCGGTGCCCAAGGGTCAGCTCACGATGCTGCTGGGGCGAAACGGCGCGGGCAAGACGACAACGCTGCGGACGATCATGGGGCTGTGGCACGCTTCAGAGGGCCGTGTGCGCTTTGCCGGGCAGGACATCACCGCTGCGCAAACGCCGGATATCGCGTCGCTTGGCATCGCTTACGTGCCGGAAAACATGGGCATTTTTTCCGACCTCACGGTGAAAGAAAACATGCTGCTGGCGGCGCAAAAAGCCAAACGCGCCAGCCAGATGGACGATACCCGCCTGAAGTGGATCTTCAAACTCTTCCCGGCAGTGGAAAAATTCTGGAACCACCCGGCAGGCAAACTCTCGGGCGGGCAAAAGCAGATGCTGGCGGTGGCACGCGCCATCGTCGAGCCGCGTGAACTGCTGATCGTCGACGAGCCGAGCAAGGGTCTGGCTCCGGCCATCATCAACAACATGATCGACGCCATTGCGCAGCTCAAGGCGTCGGGCACCACCAATTTACTGGTGGAGCAAAACATCAACTTCGCCAAACGCCTGGGAGACAAGGTCGCGGTGATGGACAACGGCCGCGTGGTGCATGCGGGTTCGATGCAGGCGCTGGCCGACGATGAGGCCCTGCAACACTCGCTGTTGGGGCTGGCGATATGAAGAGCATGGATCTGGATTGGAAGCCGCTGGCGCTCGTGCCGGTTTTGGCGTTGGTGGTGTTTCCCTTCATTGGTTCCACCTCCACCTGGCTCACGCTCACCGTGGCCGGCCTCGCCATGGGCATGATCATCTTCATCATCGCCTCGGGCCTGACGCTGGTGTTTGGTTTGATGGACGTGCTGAACTTTGGCCATGGCGTCTTCATTGCGTTGGGTGCGTATGTGGCCGCCAGTGTGCTGGGCACCATGGGAGATTGGACCGGCTCGGGCAGCCTTGTGACCAACTTGCTGGCTGTGTTGCCCGCGATGCTGGTGGCCATGCTGGTGGCGGGGGCCGTGGGTGTGGCGTTTGAACGCTTCATCATCCGGCCGGTGTACGGCCAGCACCTGAAGCAGATTTTGATCACCATGGGCGGCATGATCATTGGGGAAGAACACATCAAGGTGATCTGGGGCCCGGTGCAGATTCCGCTGCCCCTGCCCGAAGGCATGCGCGGCGCGTTGCGCCTGGAAGGTTTTGGCTTGGAGGGCGCGGTGCTGGAGAAATACCGGCTGATCGCGGTGGTGGTCGGCATCATCGTGTTTGCCGTGCTGGCCTGGACGCTGAACCGCACCAAGATCGGCCTCTTGATCCGCGCTGGTGTGCAAAACGGCGAAATGGTCG
>JANNEZ010000496.1:0-7955 GCA_031379255.1 Rhodoferax sp.
ATAAAATATAGCAAATTATTCAATACATTTTTTGCTGCGTCTTAGAAGGCGAAATGGGGGCGCTCCGGTTTTGCCCGGGATCGCAATGACCTGCCCCGCTGCGATCCAGCCACTGGGTCCGCGTGGCGCTTACGTAGAATCAGGGTCGAATCGCATTTTCAAGGAGTGATTTCAATGAACAAGATTTACCCGAGTGCCGCCAAGGCGCTTGACGGTGTCGTCAAAGACGGGCAATTGATCGGCGTGGGCGGTTTTGGCCTGTGCGGCATTCCCGAGGCGTTGATTGAAGCGCTCAAGGACAGCGGCGCGCAAAACCTCACGGCCGTATCCAACAACGCCGGGGTTGATGATTTCGGCCTGGGAAAACTGCTGCATACGCGCCAGGTCAAGAAGATGATCTCTTCCTATGTGGGCGAAAACAAGGAGTTTGAGCGCCAATACCTCGCCGGCGAACTGGCGGTGGAATTCACGCCGCAGGGCACACTGGCCGAAAAGCTGCGCGCCGGCGGGTCGGGCATTCCGGCGTTTTTCACCAAAACCGGTGTGGGCACCTCGGTGGCCGACGGCAAGGAGTTGCGCGAATTCGACGGTGAAACCTATGTGATGGAGCGTGCGCTGATGCCGGATGTCTCGCTGGTCAAAGCGCAAATCGCCGACAAAAGCGGCAACCTGCGCTTTAACTTCACGGCGCGCAATTTCAACCCCGCAGTTGCGATGGCCGGCAAGTTGTGCATCGCGGAAGTGGAGAAGATCGTCGAAGTCGGTGAACTCGCGCCCGACGACATCCATCTGCCCGGCATTTATGTGCACCGCATCGTGCTCAATGCCACGCCCGAAAAACGCATCGAAAAAAGAACCATCACTGAGAAAGCGGGGGTTTGACCATGGCCTGGAACCAAGACCAAATGGCTGCGCGCGCGGCGCAGGAGCTCGAAGACGGGTTTTATGTCAACCTGGGCATCGGCATTCCCACGCTGGTGGCCAACCACGTGCCGGCCAGCAAGGAAGTCTGGCTGCAATCGGAAAACGGCATGTTGGGCATTGGCCCGTTCCCGACCGAAGATGAGGTCGATGCCGACATCATCAACGCCGGAAAACAAACCGTCACCACCATCAAGGGCAGCAGCATTTTCAGCACCGACCAGTCTTTCGCCATGATCCGCGGCGGCAAGATCAACCTGTCGATCCTGGGCGCGATGCAGGTCAGTGAAAAAGGGGACCTCGCCAACTGGATGATCCCCGGCAAGATGGTCAAGGGCATGGGCGGCGCGATGGACCTGGTGGCGGGCGTCAAGCGCGTCATCATCCTGATGGAACATGTCGCCAAAAAGAAGGACGGCACGGAAGACATGAAGATTTTGAAGCATTGCACCTTGCCCCTCACCGGCGTGGCCGTGGTGGACCGCATCATCACCGATCTCGCGGTGATGGACGTGACACCGCAAGGCCTCAAGGTGGTGGAGATGGCGCCAGGCGTGACACGCGAGTTTTTGCAATCCAAGACCGGGGTGGCGCTGGTCTGACATCTCAGCCCCGCCTGAAAGCCGCTCAGGAGCCAGGTCTGGCGCGGGGCGGCTTTTTTGTTGTCCGGCCTTCGTTTTCCAGTTCGTCACGTGCCAGGTTTTCAATCATGGCCAGCAGGACCTTGCGCGTGGTTTGAATGTCCTGTGCCGCGAGGTTTTCCACAGCGGCATCGTTGCTGTGGATGGCCAGCGGCACCAGTTTGCGCTTGAGCGCCCGGCCTTTGGCCGTCAAATGCACGTAAATGTTTTTCCGGTTCCCGGGCAACTGCCTTCGTTCCACGTAACCCAGGGCCTCCATCGCCTTCATGGCGGCAAACGTGGAAGATTCCATTACACCGGCGCGCACGCTCAGCTCCTTTTGCGTGAGCCCATCGGCCTCCCACAAAATGCGCAAAAAACTCCAGTGGCCAAAGGCGATGCCGTGCCCGGACAGGCGCAGGTGCAGGGCTCTCTGAAACGCGCGTGCCGCATCGCGCACCAGGTGGGCCAGGCGATCGTGCGGTGCCGATTCACGCCAATGGCGCAACAGCGGGTGCGTGTTTTCCGCCAGCTCGTCCATCACTGGCCCTGCGGCAAGGCGACTTGATGCCGTGGGCGGATGCCCCCGCCCTGCTTCGAGGACGCCAGCATCGCCAGACACACCTCCAGGGTCGCGCGGGCCCACTCGCCGCTGTGAACCGGGGGCTTGCCGTGCAGCACGGCGTTGACCAGCTCGTCGATCACTTCCGCGCGGGGAATGCCGGGCGGCGGCAGGTTTTCCACCGAGACGGTGTCGTCCGCGTATACCGTGACGCTGTTCGCATCGGGCCGCAAGTCCGCCTTCTCGCAGCTGACAACGATGTGGCCAAAATGCTGGTGTGCATTTGGGCGTGCAGCCGCTGCGGGCGGTGTGTAGTTGCTGCCACCATAGTTGCGCGCCGCTTTCATGGCAGTCTCTTCGGCGGCAGAGCCCAAAGACTGCAAGCGCCTGCGCGACGCGCCATGGTCCGCCGGGTTTTTAACCTGGCCCATCTCGCCGATGTGGCCCATCAGCGCGTCTGAATCAAAGTGACCATAACCGCTGTAAGTGGCTGAAGCAAAGGCGCCGCCTTCAAACTCCAGCAGCGCGCTGTACGCGCCCTCGGTGGGCCGTGCGGTGTCCCAGGCGCCGGTGTGGGCATTGACGCACGCAACCCGGCCACCCCCCAACAGGCGCACGACGTCGATCTGGTGCGCAGCCTGGCTGTAAATCACGCCGCCACCCGCAGCGGTGTCCAGCTCTTCCGGCCGGCGCGGGCGGTACAGGAAATCGGTGTAATTGAGCGCGTTGATCATCTTCACTGCGCCATAAATGCCACTCGCAATGATTTCGCGTGTGCGCTGGATCGGCCGGTTGAAGCTGTGGCTGTGCCCGACGATCAGGCGCACGCCGGCGCGGCGCGTGGATTCGATCATTTGCGTGCATTCATCCAGCGAGAGGGCCATGGGTTTCTCCACCAGCACGTGTTTGCCGCTGGCGGCGGCGATGCGCACGTGTTCCGCATGGAACTGATGGGGCGAGGCGATGTACACCGCATGCACCTGGGGCAGGGCGCACAGGGCCTCCAATGATTCAAATGCCGGGGCTGCGAACTCTTTTTCAAATTGACGCCTGGCCACGTCAATCGGGTCTGCGCCCGCCACCAGACGCACACGCGGGTCTTGCTGAAATGCCGGCAGCATCAAGGTAAAAGCGCGCCCCAGGCCAACTGCGCCGATACGAAGGGGCTGCGTTGCCGGTGAAGCAGTCACAGGTCCAACACCAGTTCGGACGTTCTCGCCCGGGACACACACACCATGATGTGGCG
This sequence comes from Rhodoferax sp., assembly GCA_031379255.1. Taxonomy (GTDB): domain Bacteria; phylum Pseudomonadota; class Gammaproteobacteria; order Burkholderiales; family Burkholderiaceae_C; genus JANYCG01. The sequence goes on from JANNEZ010000496.1 coordinate 3,350, forward strand.
GGCCTTTTCGTCGTCCAGCAACACCATGTCGCGGTGGTCGGCCTCACCGGCCAGCAGCGTCGTACGGCAGGTGCCGCAGGTGCCGCTTTCACACGAGCTGGCCACCCGGTGACCGCTCGCGCGCAGGGCCTCCAGGATGGACTGCGTTGTGCCGACAGCCACTTTTTCGCCCGACTTTTGCAGCGTCACGGTAAAGGCAGTGTTTGTTGGCAGGGTGCTTGCATCAATGCCGAAACTTTCAAAATGGATGGAACCGGACGGCCAGTGGCCGCTCATGTCAGCCACCGAGTCCATCAAGCCTTTTGGGCCGCAACAGTACACGTGAGCCGTGCCCGGTGTTTCGAACTCGGGCCACAGGTCAAGCGCGCTGGCAAGTTTGCCGCCGTCGTGGTGCAACGTGGTCAGGCCAGGGAATTCATGCTGGAGCTCAGGCAGAAACGCCGAATGGGCTTCATCGCGGGTGCAGTAAATCAGCCGAAACGGCACGACGCCCAGACGTTTGAGGTGGCGCATCATCGAGAGGATCGGCGTGATGCCGATGCCGCCTGCGATGAACAATACCTGTTGGGCGCGCGGTTCCAATTCAAAGTTGTTGCGCGGCTGGCTGACTGTGATCAAACTGCCTTCAGCGAGGCGGTCTGCCATGGCGATGGAGCCGCCACGCCCATGGGCATCGCGTTTGACAGCAATCTGGCAACTTCGCAGATTTGCAGGATCGCTGCACAAGGAGTAATTGCGCCGCACGCCAGCCGGGGTTTCAACCGTCAAATGGGCGCCTGCGGTGAAGGCCGGCAGGGTGTGGCCTTGCGGGTGCTGAAGTTCGAACAGCACGGTATCCTGGGTCAACATCCGTTTGCGGGCGACGCGCAAGTCTGAAAATGGAAGTTCCGGTGTTGACATGTGCTCTTGCTTGCCTATACTCTTAGTCTCCTAAGAATAATCTCCTCTCGAATATTTTGCAAGCATGAAGCAGCAAGCATGAAACCTGAAGCATGTTGACGCCTGAAGAAAACAATTTGTTGTGCTGCGTGGTGGATGCCGCTGGCGGCCAGGCCCCGATGGGCCAGCTGATGCGCAGGCACTGGACACCCATCTGCCTGATCGAGGAAGTCAGCGAACCCGACGGCGCGCCCGTCAAGGCGCGGGTTTTGGGTGAAGACCTGGTCGTGTTCCGCGACACCAATGGCCGGGTGGGCGTGATGGACGAGTATTGTCCGCACCGCCGTGCGTCGCTCGTCCTGGGCCGCAACGAAAACTGCGGCCTGCGATGCCTCTACCACGGTTGGAAAATGGATGTGGATGGCAATGTGCTGGAGATGGTTTCCGAGCCCGCCGCCAGCGGCATGGTTGCCAAAGTCAAACACCTGGCTTATCCCACCGAGGAATGGGGCGGCTTTGTCTGGGCTTATATGGGCCCGGCAGATACTCGGCCCGAGTTCATGCCACCGGCCTGGGCGCCGACTGCGCAAACTCGGGTAACGATTGCCAAGGCCATCATTCCCTGCAACTGGGCGCAGATACTGGAAGGCGCCATCGACTCGGCGCACAGCTCCAGCCTGCATTCGTCCGATATGGTTCCCGCGCGCGTTGAAGGCGCACAGGCCACCGGGAGCCTGTGGTTGCGGCCTTCAACCGACAAGGCGCCGCGCCTGCAAGTGCAGCGTGGCGACTATGGTTTCCGTTATGCAGCCATCCGCCGGCCGATCAAGGACGCCGCCGGCAACGACTACGTGCGCAGCACCGTGTTTGTGGCGCCCGCCGCGGCGTTGATTCCACCCAACAACCTGTACAACGTGGCGAATATCAATGTGCCGCTGGACAACACCAACACGGCGTTTTATTTCATGGCCTGGGGCCACCCGGACCAAACACCTGACACCGCCACATGGCGCAAATTCCTCGGACAGGAAGTTGGCATTGACCTGGATGACACCTACCGCCCCTTGCGCAACCGCGACAACAAATTCTGGCAGGATCGCGCGGCGATGAAAGCGGGAAATTTCACCGGAATCAGCGGATTTCCAAACCAGGACATCGCGATGTGGGTGACCATGGGCCCGATTGCCGGCCGCAGTCACGACCGCCTGGGCGCGAGCGATCTGGCGATTGTCGAATTCCGTAAACAGATGCTCGAAGCGGTCAAGGCCTTTCAATCTGGAGGCTCGGCAATTGGGACCGGCGAAGGGCGCATTCCTGCTTCAGTGTGCGCCTTTCAAGCCATCGTGCCCAAGTCCACCGACTGGCGGGAGTATGCTTGCGGCTACGTTTGGGACACCGTTGAACCCGCGCTGGAACCGTCTTATTCAACGTCCCATTCAACATCTACCCCCGCCTGATTGCTGGAGATACTTCATGACCCAACGCCGCCAGATCCTGACCGTTGCAGCCGCCTCGATTGCCACCCTGACAAGCGCGTTGTGGTCTGCATCTTCGGTTGCGCAAACGCCGGGCGCATACCCCAACAAACCGATCAAGTTTGTCGTGCCATACCCGGCCGGCGGCTTCCCGGACACCGTGGCACGCGTCTATGCCCAGAAACTCAGCGAGCGTGTGGGTCAGCCGGTGGTGATCGACAACAAACCCGGCGCCAACGGTGTGGTGGCGGCGCAGGTGATCCAGTCGTCACCCAAAGATGGCTACACGTTTTTGGTGACCGACGGCTCCATGTTTTCGGTGAACCCGGCGATCTACAAAAACCTGTCGTATGACTACAAACGCGATTTCCTGCCCGTATCCCTGGGCGGGCGTGCGGCCCTGTATCTGGCGGTCAACCCCAAGCTTCCAGTCAACAATTTCCAGGAATTCATGGCACTGGTGAAAGCCAAACCGGGGACCATCAATTACGGCTCCTCCGGTGTCGGCAGCACCCACCATCTGACGACGGAGGCGATGAAGGTCGCGCTTGGCCTGGACATGACCCACGTGCCCTTCAGGGGCACCGGCCAATCGGTGCCCGCGCTGATGGGCGGGCAGGTTGATGTGCTGTTTTCGGCCTTGCCGTCGATCAACGGTTTTGTCAAAGCGGGTCAACTCAAGCTTCTGATTTCCAACGCGGCGCAACGCAGCAGCCAGATGCCCAATGTGCCGACCCTCTCCGAACAGCTGATCCCGGGTTTTGACTTTGCGCCGATCGTCGGTGTGCTCGCGGGCGCAGGCACACCGGCCAGTGCGATTGAGCGTATTGCGACCGAGATGGCGCTCATCGCCAAGATGCCCGACGTTGTGCAGACCTTCACCAATGCCGGCATCGACCCGATCGGCAGCAGTCCGGCTGAATACAACAAGGCGATCCTGGATGAAAACGAACGCCTGGCCAAGGCTATCGTCGCCTCGGGCATCAAACCCGAACAATAAAAATTCAAAAAAGCGGGGTATGGCCAAACTCAAACTGACGTTCGGATGCTGGAACTACGACCGCACCCGCGCGTTGATGGACGGCAGCGTCCAGCCCGACGGCATTGACCTGAACTACCTCAACATGCCGGTGGAGGAAACCTTCTTTCGCATGTTGCGGCATCAGGAGTTCGATGTGGCAGAGATGTCGCTGTCGTCTTACTCGGTGTCGATGTTCAGGGAGCCCCGGCCGTTTGTGGCGATTCCCGTGTTTCCCTCACGGTTCTTTCGGCATTCCTGCATTTATGTGAACGTCAATTCGGGCATCAAAAAAGCCAAAGACCTGATCGGCAAACGTGTCGGCACGCCCGAATACCAGATGACGGCACCGGTCTGGATTCGCGGCATCCTGCAAGACCACTACGGCGTGCCGGTCGACAGTGTGACTTATTGCACCGGCGGTGAAGAGTCGCCGGGCCGCTCCGAGAAGTTAAAACTGAACCTGCCCCCCAACATCAAAATTGAACAAATTGGGCCGGAACAGACATTGGCCAAAATGCTGCAGGACGGTGAGATTGACGCGCTTTACACGGCTCGAATGCCTTCCAGTTTTCAAAATGGCAGCGGAAAGATCAAACGACTCTTTGAAGACTTTGAGCCGGTTGAGCGCAACTACTTCAAAGAGACGGGCATTTTTCCCATCATGCACACCATCGCCATCAGGCGCGAGGTGTACGAGGCCAACCGCTGGGTGGCGCAATCCATGACGAAAGCCTTGAAGGAATCACAACGCCGCACCTACGAGGACCTGGCCGATACCGCTGCGCTAAAGGCCATGCTGCCTTGGTTGACAGCGCACGTCGAGCAGGTCAAACGCGAGATGGGTGACGACTTCTGGCCGTATGGTCTGGAAAAGAACGAAGCCACGCTGCGCACCTTTTTGCGTTACCACTTTGAACAGGGCCTCTCCAAGCGCCTGCTGCAGCCGCGCGAATTGTTTGCACCGGAGTCGCTGGAATCATTTGTCGGCCAAGGGCACTTGAAGTCGTTGATCAGGACGGCAGTGGCGTCAGCGCGTCAGCGCAATGCGCCGTTTCCACACGCCTTGGTCTGCGGGGCCGCGGGATTGGGCAAGACATCGCTCGCGCGCCTGATTGCCGCGGAGATGGGCGTCGGATTTGTGCCTGTGACAGCCGAAGCGCTGGAAGATTCTTCGGCAGTGAAGGGGCTGCTCAGTCGCCTGGATTCGAGCGGACACGACGGGCGAGGGCAG
>JANNEZ010000502.1:0-7163 GCA_031379255.1 Rhodoferax sp.
GGCTACAACCTCTCGGCGCTGGGGCGCAGTGTGGAGGCGCATGTGCGGGTGCTTGCTGATATATAGCCCCACGGTCGCCCACTGCGTGCGGCTCCCTGCCCCCGCGCAGCCATCCTGCGCTTCGCTGGGGGTGGGGCCGCATTTTTGCTTGGGGCGGCCCGGCGCAAAAACCATTTTCTTACTTCCTCACTTCATCAGCGACGGCAACCACAGGCTCAAGCCAGGGAAAGCCAGAAGCAGCCCGAGCATCACGATCATGGCCGCCACAAACGGCCAGCAGCCTTTGAAGATGTTGCCCAGGCCCACGCCGGGGAGCAGGGCGTTGAGCACAAACAGGTTCATGCCCACCGGCGGCGAGATCAGGCCGATCTGGACGATCATCACGATCAACACGCCAAACCAGACCGGGTCAAAACCCAGCGAGGTGACGATGGGGAAAAACAGCGGAATCGTCAGCAGCACCATGGTCAGCTCTTCCATCACGGTGCCCAGAATCACGTAGATGAACATCATGGCGGTGATGATCATGATGGGAGAGAGGCCCAGATGGGTGATCCACTCCTTCAGGTCGCCCGGCATGGTGGTGAAGTTGACGAAGTTGGCGAACACGGTGGCGGCGATCAGGAGCGTGAACAACATGGCCGTGGTGCGGGCTGATTCAACCAGCACCTGGTAGAGAATGGCCCAGGTCAGGCGCCCGCGCGCCAGTGCGAACCAGAACGCGCCCGCCGCGCCGAAACCCGCGCCTTCGGTGGCCGTGAAGAAACCGCCGTAAATGCCACCCAACACCACCACCACCAACAACGCCACGCCCCAGATGCCACGCAGGGCGCGCCAGCGGTCGGGCCACGACGTGCGCTCGCCCGGGGGCGCATGTTCGGGGTCATGCAGGGTCATGAGCCAGATCACGCCCATCAGCATCAGGGCGGTCAAGAGGCCGGGTATCACACCGGCAGCGAACAGTTTGCCGATGTTGGTTTCGGTGATGATGCCGTAGATCACCATGATGGTGGAGGGCGGGATCATGATGCCCAGGGTGCCGCCGGCGGCCATGACGCCGGTAGACAGGGAATCGCTGTAGCCGAGCTTTTTCATCGACGGGTAAGCCACTTTGCTCATCGTCGCTGCCGTGGCAATGGAGGAGCCACAAATCGCGCCAAAGCCGGCGCACGCGGCCACGGTAGCGTGGGCCAGGCCGCCGCGCAGGTGGCCAATGAACGCGTAGGCGGCCTGGAACAGCTCATGTGCCAGGCCCGCACGCGCCACAAAATTGCCCATCAGGATGAAAAGCGGAATCACCGACAGTGTGTAGGCGAAACCGGTTTCATACACCACCTGCGACATGCTGCCCAGCGCCGGCTGCCAACCGCGGGTGAGCGCAATGCCCACCAGGCCAACTGACCCCATGGCAAAGGCCAAGGGCACGCGCAACAAGGCGAGCAGGAAAATCGCCCCAAAAGCCAACAGGGATTCAATCAAAGCGCCACCCCGTCGCCCTCGGCCAGATCGGCGGCGGGTTTGAAAATCAGGCGCAAGTGCACCAGACCAGTGATGCCGCAAAATATCGCCATGCCGTAAATGAAGGGAGCCTTGAGAATTTTTAGCTGCGCCGTGGTTTCGCCGGATTCAATGAATTGACCGCCGGTGCGCCACATGAGCGTGGCCAGGCCCAGCATGGCCAAGGCGCACAACAGATGGACCAAAGCTTTTTGGAGTTTCAGCGCAGCGGCGGGAAGGGCAGCGTCAAACGAATCGAAGGTGACATGTTCACCGCGCTGCGACACCAGCGGCAGACCGGCGAAAATCACTACCACCATCAACAGCTCGGTCAGTTCCAGCGAGCCGGGGATGGACTGGCTGACGGCTTTTCGGCCGATCACGTCGAAAAACGTCAGCGCCATGATGGCGAAGAGCGCCCCGCCGCACAGCAGCCCGCTCAGGGTTTCAAGGGTTTTCTTCAAAAGCCGGAGCCCAAATTCCTAGCGACGGATCACTTTTCCTGCTTGGCGATTTCGGCGCGAAACTCGGCCAGCACCTTCTTCGCGTCTTTGAGCCCTTTGGCTTCGGCGTCGGTTACCCATTTGGATTCGAGCGCGGAGATTTTGCTCTTGACTTCGCCGACAAACTTGGCGTCGGCCTTGGTCACGACGGTGCCGTTGGCCTGCATCAAGGCGTGGCCGCGGCGGTCAACGCCGTCCCAGTTGCGGCCAAAACTGCGGGCGTATTTTTCGCCGGAAATCGCGTCGACGGCTTTCTTTTCGTCGGGCGTGAGCTTGTTGTATTTGTCCAGGTTCATGATCGCCACAAAGCTGGTGTTGTACAGGCCGCCGGGGAAGGTGGTGGCGTGTTTGATCACTTTGTCGATCTTGAAGCCTTCAATTGACTCGGCTGGGAACAGGGTGCCGTCCATCACGCCGCCGGACAGCAGCTCATACGAGTCATTGGCAGGCTTCAAGGTGACATTCATCGCCAGCGACTTCGAGATTTCATTGACCATGCCGCCGCCCACCCGGAACTTGAGGCCGTTGAGGTCTTCCACCTTGGCGATGGGCCGCTTGGTGTTGAAGATGATGCCGGGGCCGTGGGTGAAGAAAGCCAGCACTTTCACGCCGGGGTGCTCGGCTTCAAATGCCGGGTTCTTGCTGGCCACCTTGTGGAAGGCCACCGAGATGGCCTCTGAGCTGTTGCCCAGGAACGGGAACTCGGACATTTGCGTGGTGACAAAGCGCCCCGGTGTGTAGCCGTGCACGGTGAAGGAGATGTCGGCCTGGCCGTTTTTGATGGCGTCATAGGTGCCGGGGCCAGCCGTCACGCCGCGCGGCAAGATGTTGCATTTCATCTTGCCGGTGGTGCTTTTTTCCAGCTGGTCACACCAGTCTTTTTGCGCCATGGACAGGGCGTGGGTCGGGAAAATCCAGCTCGAAGCGGTGAGGACCGTTTGGGCTCCGGCGCTGCCTGCGGCCAGCAAAATCGCCAAGGCGGCAAAAGTCAAAGTACTGCGTTTCATGAGAATTCTCCGGGAAACTGTGGGTGGAATACCCGGATGGTAATGCCTGTTTCAAGGCCACCTTGCCCATGTTTACCCGAATTAACCAACCAGATGGTCGATGAATGGATTTCTCTTGCCGCAGTGGTCGTGTACAATGAAAAAGCACGGTCGTGCTATTTTCAACCCGCTGGTGCCGCTCTGGCGCGCAAAGCAAAACGGGCGCCGAATAGAATCATCAGTTGCCCCGTATTCGCCCGATTGTTGGCGGGCACCCCATCTGAAACTCTGGAGTTGTGAATATGAAAATCCTGGTAGCCGTTAAACGTGTGGTGGACTACAACGTGAAGGTCCGAGTCAAGTCGGACAACACCGGTGTAGACATTGCCAACGTCAAAATGAGCATGAACCCGTTTGACGAGATCGCCATCGAAGAAGCGGTGCGGCTCAAGGAAAAGGGTGTTGCCACGGAGGTCATCGCCGTCTCTTGCGGTGTGACGCAATGCGGCGAGACCCTGCGCACCGCCATGGCCATTGGCGCCGACCGCGCGATCCTGGTCGAAACCGCAGTTGAATTGCAGCCCCTGGCCGTCGCCAAATTGCTCAAGGCGATTGTCGACAAAGAGCAACCCGGCCTGGTGATTCTGGGCAAGCAGGCGATTGACGATGACTGCAACCAAACCGGCCAGATGCTCGCGGCCTTGTGTGATCTGCCGCAGGCTACTTTTGCCAGCAAGGTTGAAGTCGCAGATGGCAAGGCCATCGTGACGCGCGAGGTCGACGGCGGCCTGGAGACTCTGTCGATCAGCATTCCGGCCATCATCACCACCGACCTGCGCCTCAACGAGCCGCGTTACGTCACACTGCCCAACATCATGAAGGCCAAGAAGAAACAGATGGACGTCTTCAAACCCGAAGATCTGGGTGTCGATGTGACGCCGCGTCTCAAGACGATCAAGGTCACCGAGCCGCCCAAACGCGGCGCGGGCGTGAAAGTGCCGGATGTAGCAACACTGGTGGACAAACTCAAAAACGAAGCTAAGGTGATCGCATGATGGAATGACTTCGCTGCGCTTCAATGACTGCGCTTTGCGCCATGACGAATTCAGTCATTGAGCGAAGCGGGTCATCAACGCAAAGCGAAATCATGTCGTCATTCAACATTTCAGGAAAATAACATGACATCTTTGGTAATTGCAGAACACGACAACGCCTCCATCCGCGGCGCCACGCTCAACACTGTCACTGCCGCCACACAATGCGGCGGCGAGGTGCATGTGCTGGTGGCCGGGCACAACGCGGGCGCTGCTGCGGCCGCTGCGGCCAGCATCGCGGGTGTCGCCAAGGTCATCCACGTAGAGGGCGAAGGTTTCGCCCACGGACTGGCTGAAAACGTTTCGGCCCAGGTGCTAGCCATCGCTTCAAGCTACAGCCATATCCTGTTTCCGGCCACGGCTGCCGGCAAAAACGTGGCGCCGCGCGTCGCCGCCAAGCTCGATGTCGCCCAGATCTCCGATATCTCCAAGATTGACAGCCCCGACACCTTCGAGCGCCCGATCTACGCTGGCAACGCGATTGCGATTGTCCAGAGCCTGGACGCCACCAAAGTCATCACCGTGCGCACCACTGGATTCGACCCGGCAGCCACCGGCGGCGCGCCGGTGGCCATTGAGACTGTGGCTGCTGTGGCGCCGAGCGGCAAAGCCACTTATGTGGGCAGCGAGATCGCCAAGAACGACCGCCCGGAGTTGACCGCCGCCAAGATCATCGTCTCGGGCGGCCGCGCGCTGGGTTCGAACGAGAAATTCATGGCCGTCATGACCCCGCTGGCCGACAAACTCGGCGCCGGCATGGGTGCATCGCGTGCGGCAGTGGACGCAGGTTACGCCCCCAACGACTGGCAGGTCGGACAGACCGGCAAAATCGTCGCGCCACAGTTGTACATCGCTTGTGGCATCAGCGGCGCCATCCAGCATCTGGCCGGCATGAAAGACAGCAAGGTCATCGTTTGCATCAACAAGGATGAAGAAGCGCCGATATTCAGCGTGGCCGACTACGGCCTGGTCGCGGATTTGTTTGTGGCGGTTCCCGAACTGGTCGCCGCTCTCTGATGACGCTCACTGCGTTCGCATGACTTTGTTGCTTCGCAACTTCAATGACTGCGCTTCGCGCCATGATGAATTCATCATTGAGCGAAGCGGGTCATTGAAGCGAAGCGAAGTCATGCGCGAAGCGCGTCATGAAAGCCAAGCCCAACCCCCTTCAATAACCAAGCCATGACCTACAAAGCCCCGCTCAAAGACATGCTCTTCAACATAGAGCACTTGGCCCGCATTGACGAAATCGCCAGAATTCCAGGTTTTGAAGACGCGGGGTTTGAGACTGCGCAGGCGGTGCTGGAAGAATCTGCCAAATTCAACGAAGGCGTTTTGTCGCCCTTGAACTGGGAGGGCGACAAAAACCCGTCAAGCTGGAAAAACGGCGTTGTCACCACCACGCCGGGCTTCAAGCAAGCCTTCAAGCAGTTCGCCGAGGGCGGCTGGCAGGGTTTGCAGCACCCGGCCGAGTTTGGCGGTCAGGGTTTGCCCAAAACCATTGGCGCGGCGTGTATTGAAATGGTCAACAGCGCCAACATGAGTTTTGCGCTGTGCCCCTTGTTGTCAGACGGCGCGATCGAAGCCTTGTTGACGGCGGGTTCTGACGATCTCAAAGCCACCTATCTTGAAAAACTCGTGAGCGGGCAATGGACGGGTACCATGAACCTCACCGAGCCGCAAGCTGGCTCGGATCTGGCGATGGTCAGGAGCCGGGCTGAACCGCAGCCCGATGGCACGTACACGATTTTCGGCACCAAGATTTTCATCACCTACGGTGAACACGACATGGCCGAAAACATTGTGCACCTGGTGCTCGCCCGCGTGGCGGGCGCGCCAGAGGGTGTGAAGGGCATCAGCCTGTTTGTGGTGCCGAAATTCATGGTGAACAAGGATGGCTCTCTGGGCACACGCAACGACGTGTTTTGCGTCAGCATCGAGCACAAGCTGGGCATCAAGGCGTCGCCCACAGCCGTGCTGCAATTCGGTGACAAGGGAGGTGCCGTGGGTTACCTCGTCGGCCAGGAAAACCGCGGCCTCGAATACATGTTCATCATGATGAACGCCGCGCGTTACGCGGTCGGCATGCAGGGCATCGCGATTGCCGAGCGCGCCTACCAAAAGGCCGCCAGCTTCGCGCGGGACCGCGTGCAAAGCCGTCCGGTCGACGGCTCAATGAGCGTGAGCGCGCCCATCATCCACCATCCCGACGTGCGCCGCATGTTGATGACCATGCGGGCTTACACCGAAGGCTGCCGCGCCATGGCCTCGAGCGCTGCCGCCGCCTATGACGCGGCACACCACCACCTCGATGCGGACGTGCGCAAACAGAACGCCGCGTTTTACGAATTCATGGTGCCGCTGGTCAAAGGCTACAGCACCGAGATGAGCCTGGAGGTCACCTCGCTGGGTGTGCAGGTGCACGGCGGCATGGGCTTTATCGAAGAAACCGGCGCGGCGCAGTATTACCGCGACGCCAAGATTCTGACGATTTACGAAGGCACCACCGCCATCCAGGCAAATGACCTGGTGGGGCGCAAAACCTCGCGCGATGGCGGGCAGACTGCGTTGGCGATTGCCGGGCAGGTTGAATCCACTGTGAGCGCCTTGCGCGCCAATGGCTCGGCCGATGCGCTGGCCGTCGCCAAACGCCTGGACGCGGCCCGGCTGGCTTACATTGATGTGGTGAATTTTGTGGCAGGCAACACCCGAGCCTCGCCCAATGCCGTCTTTGCCGGCAGCGTGCCTTACCTCATGTTGGCGGGCAATCTGGTGGCCGGCTGGCAACTGGCGCGTTCGCTGCTGGTGGCGCAGGAGCGGATCAAGGCCGGCGTTGACGTCGCTTTCATGCAGGCCAAAATCATTACGGCACGTTTTTACGCCGACCACCTTCTGAGCAAGGTGCCAGGAGTGCGCGACAGCATTGTGGAGGGCTACGAGAGCGTCACCGCAATGGCGCTCGACGCCTTCTAGAAACCGTCCACAAACCCTTTCAACCTGTTTTTTTTGGAGACTCCATGTCACGTTTGCCCGGCGCCCTGAACAGCTTGCCATTGCCCATCATCGGCTCTCCAATGTTCATT
>JANNEZ010000506.1:0-4020 GCA_031379255.1 Rhodoferax sp.
CGAGCGCGGGTTTTCCCGCGCTCGGCTTCGGGGTCAGACTGGTTGCTGCGGCTTGCCGCGTCAGCCGGTCTTGTCACGCGCATACGCAGCGGGTTTGCTGTGTGTGCGCGTGACAAGACCCTCAGCTTCGGAAACCTTGTCTTCGGGCTGCTGTTGACAGCCCTGTGTATTCAGTCCACCGCTGTACGGGCGGCCACCCCGGCATCGACGGCAATCACCAACACCGCCAGCGCAACTTTCGACGTGGGCCCGGCTTCGGTGGTCACCACAGGCTCGGTCACGGTGACCACCGCAGCACAATCGCCAGCGACCATTGAGCTGCTGCGGTATGCGCCGGGGGCGGGTTCCGCTGCTGTCGTCGTTTCGCCAACCCAGTGCAATGCCGCCCCTCTGCCCAACCCCGTTGTTCCCGGCTTCGGCGCGCAGGTGTTGCCGGGCGTGAAACCGCTGGCGCCGGCCGAGGTGTATGCGCGTGGCGACCCGGTGTTTGTCCGCATTACAGATTACGACCAAAACCGCAACGGCCTGCTGGCCGAAACCATTGTCACCACGGTTGTCACCAGCGCCGGCGACAGCGAAACCCTGACGCTGACAGAAACCGGCCCGTCCACCGGGGTATTTGTGGGTTTTATACAGACCGTGAATGCCCCCATCGTGGCGAACAACTGCGTCCTCAATATCAGCAGCAATGTGAGCATCACAGCCAGCTACGCCGACGGCGTGGGTGGCGGCACGATCATTTCCGACGCAGCGTTGGTCGACCCATTTGGCGTGTTTTTTGACTCGGTGACCGGCTTGCCGGTGAATGGCGCGCAGATCACCGTCATCAACATTGCCACGGGCTTGCCCGCTGCGGTTGTCGGCAATGATGGCGTCAGCGTCTTTCCATCGACCGTTGTCAGCGGCGGCACCGTGACCGACGCCGGCGGCGAGGTGTACATCTTTGGGCCGGGCCGCTATCAGTTCCCGCGCATGGCCCTAGGCACCTACCGTTTCCAGATTGTGCCGCCGGCTACCCATGCTTTCCCCTCCACCGTGGCGGATGCCGCATTGCAAGCGCTGGCAGGCGCGCCTTTTGTCCTGGTGGTGGGTTCACGGGGTCAAAACTTCCCGCTGGCCGCTGGACCAGCGTTGCAAATCGACATCCCGTTGGACCCTGCCGCCGGCGGCAGTGTGCAAATCACCAAGAGCGCGGGCAAAGCAAGCGTTGCGGTTGGCGATTTTGTGCCCTATACCCTCTCTGTCACCAATGGCGGCACGCTTGCCATTGCTGCCTTGCGCATCTCGGACCGCCTGCCTGTGGGCTTTCGTTATCAAACAGGGTCAGCACGGCTGGGTCCCGCAGTGCTGGCGGATCCGCTGGTCGGCGCCGATGGGCGCGGACTGACGTTCAGCCTGGGCACGCTGGCTGGCAGCGCCACGGTGGCTGTGCGTTATGTGGCCGCCGTGAATGCCGGGGCGCAGATCGGCCCGGCCGAAAATACCGCGCAGGCGCTGGGTGGCGTGCGCTCCAACGTGGCGCGGGCCAGCGTGATGGTGCGCGAAGACCTCAACCGCAGCACCGCCATCTTGGCGGGCCGGGTCACCGTGGTTGACTCCTGTGACATCAACGGCGAAGGCTCCCTGAACCGGCCGGGCCGCGAGCCGCTGGGGCTCAAAGACGTCCGCGTCATTCTGCAGGATGGCACCTACATCGTGACCGACTCTGAGGGCCGCTGGCATGCTGACAACATCCGTCCTGGCACCCATGTGGTGCAGTTGGATGAGACCAGCCTGCCCAAGACATATGAGCTGCAGGCCTGCGAGCAGAACACCCGCACCGGCGGGCGCAATTTCTCGCAGTTTGTCAATGTGCGCGGTGGCACTCTGTGGCGCGCTGACTTCCGCTTCAAGAAGGTGGCGAGCTGCCTGAATCAGCACCTGAGCGTGCAGGGCAAGTCGGTTCGGGTGAATCTTGGCGCCGGCGTGGCCAACCAGGCGGTCAGTGCCAGCATGATGCTGCCCGACGGCGCCAAAGTGATTGCCAACAGCGTCAAACTCGATGGCCAGCCCTACGCGTCAGCCCATCTGGGTGATGGTTATCTGGTGGCGCGGCTCGGTGCGCATCCAGGGCCGTGGAAGCATGTGCTTGAGTTTGAACTGGAACAGATGCCAGCGGCAGATATGGTCTTGAAGGTGCAGGTGCAGCCCGTCAACCAGCCAGTCCAAGGGCTGCCAGCACTGGTGCTCAAGGCAACTGCTGGCGAAGCCGGGCAGTGTGCGTCAATCGCCCTGCCACCAGCGTCCGCTGTGCCACCGGTTGGAGCTGGGCAGCTTATGCCGCTTGCGACTGCGGTGCCTGCCGCCGTCCGCGCTCGCGCCACCGTGCAAATGGTGGAGCAGCTGCCGTACGACGACAAGTGGCTTGCCGCAGCCAGCCCCGGCGCCGAGTGGCTGCATCCCCAGACCGGTTTTGCGCCGGCATTGCCGGTCGTGAAAGTCGCAGTCAAACACGATGCCCAACATCGGGTAGCGCTTTCAGTCAACGGCGAACCCGTCAGCGCGATGCGTTTTGAAGGCGCGACGATGAACGCTGCCGGCACACTGGCGCTGTCAAATTGGCGCGCTGTCGATCTGCGCCAGGGCGCAAACCGGCTGGACGTCACCGTGCGCGATGCGCAGGGGAAAACCGTGTTGAGCGAGACCCGCACCATCCATTACGCGGTTGCGGCGGCCACCGCCGTTTTTGATGCCAAACGTTCGCGATTGACGGCCGATGGCCGCACCCCCCCCATCATCGCCGTGCGCATGCTGGACAAAGAGGGCCAGCCGGTGCGGCGCGGGTCCGGCGGCGAGTTCCAGATTGCCGCGCCCTACCTGTCGCTGGACCAGGCAGAGGCGATCCAGCGCGAGCCCCTGACCGGCAATCTGGGCGCCAAGGCGCACTACGAGATCGGCGAAGACGGCGTGGCGCTGATTGCGCTGCAACCGACCACCCAGGCGGGCGAGGTGGTGCTGAAGTTCGACTTTGACAGCAACAACCGCGTGCAGGAAATCAGGGCCTGGCTTACCCCTGATCTGCGCGAATGGGTGCTGGTCGGTTTTGCCGAAGGCACAGTGGGCTTCAAGGGCCTGAGCGGCAACATGGAAAGCCTCAGTGCCGCTGGCGCCGACGACAAGCTGTTTGACCAGAACCGCATCGCGTTTTACGGCAAGGGGCAGATCAAGGGGGAGTATCTGCTGACTGTGGCCTACGACACCGCCAAGGGCGCCAACAACACGGGCAACAAGGCGCTCAAACAGGCCGTCGATCCCAACCAGTTTTATACGCTGTACGCTGACGCGAGCCAGCCGCAGTTTGATGCGGCCAGTGTGAGCAAGCTGTATCTGAAAATTGAAAAACAGCAGTTCTATGCGCTTTTTGGCGACTTTGACACGGGCCTGACCGTGACCGAGCTGGGGCGTTACAGCCGCACCCTCAACGGTATCAAATCCGAATACAAAGGCGAGCGCATTTCCTACAGCGTCTTTGCCAGCCAGACGGCGCAGGGTTTTCGCAAGGACGAGATCCAGGGCGACGGCACCTCCGGCCTCTACCGGCTGACCAACCGCGACATCGTGGTGAACTCGGACAAGTTGAGCATAGAGGTGCGCGACCGTTTCCGGCCCGAAGTCATTGTCAGCACCCGCAGCTTGACGCGTTATCTTGACTACCAAATCGACTTCGCGCTGGGCACCCTGTTTTTCCACCAACCCATCGCTTCCCGGGATGAAAACTTCAACCCGGTATTCATCGTGGCGGAATACGAATCAGAAAACCCGGCAGATTCCCGGCTGACTTACGGCGGTCGCGTTGGGGTCAAGGTGGGCGAGAAGACCGAGCTGGGGTTGACCCACATCAACGAAGGCATTGGCGGGCGCGACGCCACGCTGACGGCAACGGATGCCACGGTCCAACTCGCCGAAAAAACCAGACTGCGCGCCGAGTTGGCCCAGAGCCATCGCAACGATGTGGCAGGCCCGCAAAGCGGCAGCGCCTCG
>JANNEZ010000522.1:0-7775 GCA_031379255.1 Rhodoferax sp.
AATCGTCCCAGGTCTTGTGGCCCAGGGAGGCGTCGGGGTTGCGCCAACTCACCACAAAGGTGTGGTGCCCGTTGGCCACCAGGTGGCGGATGAAGGAGTTCTCGGGCTGCAAATCGAGAGTGTAAAACTTGTTGATGCAGGGCGGCACCAGCAGGAAGGGTTTTTCAAACACCTTGGCGGTGAGCGGTTTGTATTCGATCAGCTGGAACAATTCGTTTTCAAACACCACCGCGCCTTCGGTCGTGGCGACATTGCGGCCTACCTCGAACTGGCTCTCGTCGGTCATCGAGACATGGCCCTGGCGGATGTCGTGCAGCAGGTTCTGCAGGCCTTTGGCGATGCTTTCACCCTGGGTGTCGATGGCTTTTTTCTGCGCGTCCACGTTGAACGCCAGAAAGTTGCTCGGCGCCGAGGCTGCCATCCACTGCTCGACGGCAAACCGGATGCGGGCGCGCGTTTTGCTGTCGGCGTCCACGGCGTCGGCCAGGCCCATCAAGGTTCGTGTGTTGAGCAGGTAGACCGCCGCCGTCAGGCTGGCAACCGGATTGTCCGCCCAGGCTTCACCGGCAAAGCGCTTGTCCGCCCGCGCCTGGTTGGCGCCGCTGGCCGCGCCGCCGCTGAGACTTTGCGTCCAGAGGTCCAGCGCTTCCTGGGTGTACTGCTGCTGGAGTGCCTGCAATTTTTCCGCCGAAAACTTCAAGGTGGGCGGCGCTGATGGGCTGCCCGCAGAGTCCATGGCGCCGAAGGCGCCCATTGCACCCATATCGAGGCCTTGAAAGGACTGCAGCGCATTTTTCCAGCTGTCGCTGAACGACTGCTGCAAATTCTGCTGAATCTGCTGGGCCGATTGCGCCCAAAATTCCGGAGTATGCTGGTTCATGTTGTCTCCTCGCGCACTCTGTGTTGCGGATGAATAATTGGTAGAAACCCTAGTGTCGCAGAGATTTTCATCCTGAAGCTGGCATCTATTCTGACATTTTTGAAATAAGCATATGTACATCGTGCCAATCGCCTGGCTTTATGTGGCAATGATGATGGCCGTGGCCGAAGCCACCAACAGCAATGGCAGCGTGCTGGGCGCCGCGATCACGTTTCTACTTTACGGTTTAGGGCCCGTCGCGCTGGCGCTGTATTTGATGGGCACGCCGGCACGCAAACGGGCGATCAAGGCGCGGGAAGCGGCCTCATCAAACCAGCCAGATGCTGGCGGCCATGCGCCCGCTGCCACCGAGGGCGACATGGTCCCGCCGGTGCGAAAAGAACCGTGAAGGGTTGCTGACGGTGCACCAGGCATCACTGCCATCGTTGCCGTAGATCTGGTCAATACCCAGGCGCTTGAGGCGCTGGCGCGCCAGGCCCTGCAGGTCGGCCCGCCACTTGCCGCCGCCGGCATTTTCAAATAAACCCTCAACCCCGGCGTCCAGCGCCACAAATGCCTCCCGCACCTCGTGGCCCACCTCAAACTGGCGCGGGCCAATGCAGGGCCCAAGCCACACCAGGATGTCGTTCAATGAATTTTTGATCGCCACCTTTTGAACATTGGCCAGGGCCAACGCCGCCACTTTTTCATGACAGTTCTCCAGCACACCTGCCGGGCCACGCGGCGACGCTTCACCCAGCAAACCGCGCCAGCCGGCGTGCGCTGCGGCTACTACCGTTCCCAGCCGGTTGACGAACAACACCGGCAGGCAGTCTGCCACCATGATGGTGCAAGCCACGCCCGGCGTCTGCGTGACGCAGGCGTCAGCCACGGTGTGGTGCGGTGTCCCCCGCGTGAGAGCAACCACGTCAAAGCGGTGCACTTGGTTCAGGAACACTGGTTTGGCGCACAACTGCTGGGCGAAATTGGCACGGTTGGCCATGACATCGCCCTCAGCATCACCAACGTGGGAGCCCAGATTCAGTTTGTCATAGGGCGCTTTGGACACACCGCCCGCCCGCGTGGCGCAAACCGCGCCCACCCATGGCGGAGCGGGCCAGTCGGGAGTGATCCAGTCGGAATTCAAGCCTGCCCTCAGGCTTCGTTGTCGGGGCAATGGGAGGGTTGCGCCTGTACAAACGCGTCGAGCGTCATGCACGCATCAAACGCGGCCATGGTGCGGGGCAGGCCATCCAGAGGCGTCTTGAACCGCTGCGCGTTGAAGATTTGCGGCACCAGGCAACAATCAGCCAGCGTCGGTTCGCTCCCAAAACAATAGCCGCTGGTGTCTGGTTCTTGCTGCACGGCGACCAGCTGGCGCTCAAAACCCTCCAGCCCGCTGCGCACCCAATGGCGGTACCAGGCGTTTTTAGCGTCTTCGTTTACCCCCAACTCCCGCGTGAGGTATTTCAGCACCCGCAGGTTGTTCAACGGGTGGATTTCGCAGGCGATGGACTGCGCCAGGGCACGCACCTGGGCGCGCGCCACGGGGTCTTTGGGCACCAGCGGTGGATCGGGAAACTTCTCGTCCAGGTATTCGATGATGGCCATCGATTGTTTCAACCGCTGCCCGTCAATCTCCAGAAGCGGCACCAGGCTGTCGGGCGACAAGGCCGCAAATTCGGCCTTTTTATGGTCGCCCTTGGCAATGTGCACCGGTATGTACTCGTAGGCCAGGCCTTTGAGATTGAGTGCAATGCGCACGCGGAAGGACGCGCTGGAACGGAAGTAGTTGTAGAGCTTCATTTGGGCATTCTACAAATCCAATTTGTGGACGAATTGAATTTCCAGAACGCCCAAAACCGCCACTCAACTATTTTTGCGGATCAATGCCGCCGCTATTTTGTGTATTTCAAGCGTCTGCACGCAGGCGCGCGCAGCCTCCGCGCCCTTGACCACAAAATGGTCGGCAAAAAACCGCTGATGCTCCTCGGACTCATGAAAATTCAAGGGCGTCAGCACCACGGAAAACACCGGCACGCCGGTATCCAGCTGCACCTGCATCAAGCCGCTGACGACTGCATCGGCAACAAACTCGTGCCGGTAAATGCCGCCATTGACGACAAACCCGCAGGCCACCACCGCTGCGTAGTGGCCGCAGTGGGCGAGTTTTTTGGCTAGCAGTGGCAGCTCGAAAGCACCCGGAACTTCCAGCAGGTCGATCTCTTTTTTGCCGGTTCCCTGGCGTTTCATCTGCGCGAGGAATGCATCGCGGCCACGGTTGACGATGTCACTGTGCCAACCCGACTGGATGAAGGCAATACGCCGGGGGACGGGAATGGAAGTTGTTTTTGCGGCACGCTGACTCATAAGGCTTCCTCCAGGGAATAGTCCAAAAAATCAGGGCGCAGACACACAACACCAGCGGCAGCCGTACAGACACGGCAACGCAGTTTGCATCGCGGTCTCTTTCATCCGGACTATAGGAGCGTTGAAGCCCCAACCGTCGGCTTCGGAATTGACCCACAACCAGGTTGGCGTGGCCCGCACCGAATCTGCTGACCCTCCACCTGGATGACATGCACCCAGGCAAGGCGCTCGCGGGCTTGAACCCGTCTGCGCATGCTGCGCTTTGGGTTCCTACCGCCGGTGGGGAATTGCACCCCGCCCTGAGAACGCTGTCCCGGTTTTGACGCCGGGACGCTTGAATTTTAACCAAAGCAAACCTGCGGCACAGCGTGTTTGTCACCCACGCGTCTTGTGTTTCAATCCGCCTATGAACCCTGCGCAATCAAAACCCGGCGCGTTGTCGGTGGTGATGCTGGGCGCCAGCGGCGCGGTGGGTGGCGCGGCGCTCCAGGCCCTGTTGCCCATGCCCGAAGCCGTCCGCTTGACCCTGCTGGTGCGGCGACAACTGGCCGCTGCCGCAGGCGGCAAGGTGTCGCAACATGTGGTCGATGTGTTCGACCCGAAAACCTACCAGCAGTTTCTGAACGGTCACGATGCAGCGGTCTGCACCTTCGGCGTGGGAGAGTCCAGCAAAGTGAGCAAGGAGGAGTTCCTGCGGATTGATAAAACCGCCGTAGTCGACTTCGCCAAAGCCTGCAAAGCCGAAAGCGTGCGCCACTTTGAGCTGCTCAGCGCCGTGGCGTCGGACGCCAAATCGCCTTCCTTCTATCTGCGCACCAAGGGTGAATTGCAGGAGGCGCTGATCGCCCTGAATTTCGGGCGCCTGAGCCTGTTTCAGCCCTCAATGATCCTTACCCCCACCAATCGTTATGGCGTGTCGCAGGCTTTGACTTTGGCGGTTTGGCCAAAACTCAAACCGCTGCTGGCCGGGCCGCTGCACAAATACCGCGGTGTTCCGGTTGGGCAACTGGGCGCCGCGATGGCGAAAAACCTGTTCACGCAGGGCGCGGGGACGGAGTATTTGCGCTGGGATGAATTTGAGGCGCTGACTGCGTGACGGCGGTGAAAACCAAACGGGCGGCGGCCAATTTGCTCAGCCCTTGACAATCCCGGCCCGCAGCAACACATCATTGACCAGTTCCAGCCGCAAAAGCGGGTTGTCCAGCGCCATCAGTTGCTGTTTTTGCGCGGGTGGCAACGGCAACAACTCGCACCAGCGGTTGGCGACCCAGGCGCAGTCGTCCAGGTGGTGGGGCGGCTGAAACGGCAACTGGTCCCGCGGCACGCCGCGCGACGCCAGGCTGATGATGACTTTATCCAGCGCATCTGCCACCGGTTTGAGGTCCGGCGGAATGGCCAGCGGCGTGTCGTCTGAAATGCGCGTCACATCGGCGATCCACAGGCCATAACTGAGCCGCTCCTGGCGTTCGATGCGAAAGCGCTGCGTGCCACTGCAGCGCACCACCATGAAGCCTGGCTGCGGCGCTGCGTATTCGGTGATGGCGGCCAGCGTGCCGATGGTCTCGAAGGCTTCTGGCGCAAAGACTTCAGCGGCTTGGGCAGCGGCGGCGCCGGGCTTTTGCACCTCGCCGCCTTTGGTCAGCGCCACCACACCAAACGGCGCGCCCGCCTTGTGGCATTTGCCGATCATGTCCAGGTAACGCACCTCAAAAATCCGCAAGGGCAAACTGCCGCCCGGAAAAAGCGCCGTACCCAGCGGAAACAGCGGCAGCGCGTGAAGCGTTTGGAAAACTGAAGGCCCAGAAGGCCCAGAAGGATCAGCAGGGTCTGAAGGGATTTGTGCCATGACCAAGCCATTTTCCCGCAGAATACCCCCATGAGAGCTGAGCAAAACGAACTGTTGACACGCATTGGCCCGGGCACGCCTTGCGGAAACCTGATGCGCCACTATTGGCAGCCAGTCGCCCTGCTGGACGAATTTGACGCGGCGCTGGACCCGGCGATGGGCATCCGGCCAGTCAAGGCGGTGCGCGTTTTGGGCCAGGAGCTTGTGCTTTTCAAGGACGCTTCGGGAGAATTCGGCCTGCTCGACCGCGACTGCCCGCACCGGGGCGCCGATTTGTCCTTTGGCCGCCGGGAAACCGCCGAACAGGGCGGCGGCTTGCGTTGCCCATTTCACGGCTGGAAGTTCGCGCCCAGCGGACAGTGTTTGGAAACACCTGCGGAGCCCTTGTTGCCCGGCGGCAGAAAATTCTGTGACGGCATCCGCCAACGCAGCTATCCATTGGTAGAGAAAGCAGGCGTTTTGTTTGCCTGGATCGGCCCTGAAACATCGACACCCCCGCCCTTCCCTGGCTTCGATTGTTTCAAAGCCCCAGGCTCCCACAGTTTCGCCTTCAAGGGCCTGTGGAACTGCAACTGGCTGCAGGCTTTTGAGGTCGGCATCGACCCGGCCCACCCCTCGTTTCTGCACGTGTTCTTTGACGACGAACCACTGGATGCAACCGGCGACAACAAAGCCGGGCGGCAATTCCGCTCTGGCAGCGCGGGCGAAGTGAACGGCGAGCGCTGGCCGATGTCGCGCATCATGCGCGAGTTCAAGCAGCCCGAAATTTCCGTAGAGCCCACGGACTTCGGCATGCGCCTGACCGCTTTGAGAAGAATGACCGGGGCGTTGACCCATGTTCGGGTGACCAACGCCATCTTTCCGCACACCTTTGTGATCCCGCTGTCCGAAACCTCGACCATCACCCAGATCCACCTGCCGGTGGACGACACCCATACGTACTGGTACTCGATCTTCACCAGTTTTTCCGGGCCGCTGGACCAAAACGCCATGCGGCAACAAAGGCTCAAGGCCAACCCGATGCCGGCCTACCTGCCGGTTTCTGGCCGCCACAACCAGTGGGGCTTCAACGCCGCCGAGCAACAAGAGCAGACCTTTTTGGGCATGGGTGAAGACGACATCAATGTGCATGACCAGTGGGCCTGCGAGAGCATGGGCGCCATCGCCGACCGCACGCGCGAGCACCTGGGCGCGAGCGACCGGGCCATCGTCGCCAACCGGCGCCAGCTCACCAAGGCCATTGAAACCGTGCAGGCGGGCGGCACAGCGCCGGGTGTGGCAGACGCCGCGCTGTGTGCCGCGATGCGTGGGCCGGACACGGTAGACGGCATCGCGCCCGCCGACAACTGGCAAGGCTTCTGGCGCGACACCGCTGCGGCCAAACGCGCCGGCGCAAGCTGGCTGAGCGGGTCAGGCGAGGCACCCGCCAGCGTGGTTAAGGCCAGCGTGGTCAAGGCATGAGTTTTTCACAGCGCTGCGGCCTGGATTCGCCCGCGCGCCAGGCTGCCTGCGCACAGGTGTTGCAGCTGGTTGAAGCCGCCGGCATTGAACAAATCCGCCTGGCCTGGTGTGATCAGCACGGCCAGTTGCGCGGCAAAACGCTGATGGCGCGTGCCCTCGCCAGGGCGCTCGAAGACGGCATCGGCATGGTCAGCACCATCTTGCTCAAAGATACTTCGGACCGCACCGTTTACAAGGTGTTTGAGGAAGGCGGCGTGGCGGAATTGCCGGGCTTCGAAGCGGCCAGCAACCTCGTGCTGCTGCCTGACCCAGCCAGTTTCCGGCAACTGCCCTGGGCGCGCAAAACCGGCTGGTTGCAGTGCCAGGCCTGGTTTCAGGACGGCCAGCCGGTGCCGCTGGACACGCGGCGGGTACTGCAGAACGCGCTACACACGTTGACGCAGCGCGGCTTGGCGATGCGTTGCGGCCTGGAGGTTGAATTCCACATCTACAAAGTTGCCGACGATGGCTGGAACACCGCGCTCAACCCCGACCAGGCCGCCTGGCCCGGCCTGCCGCCCGCAGTGCAGATGATCCACCCTGGCTACAACCTGCTGAGCGAATACTGGAGCGACCAATGCGCAGAGCCGTTGCGGATCGTGCAACACACTGCACAGGCGCTCGGGCTGCCCTTGACTTCACTCGAAATCGAGCTTGGGCCCAGCCAGGTGGAAGCCGTGTTTGACGTGACCGACGCCCTCGCCGCTGCCGACAACATGGTCCTGTTCCGAAGCGGCGTGGCGCAGGCCCTGCGCCGCGCGGGGTATTTCGCCACCTTCATGTGTCGCCCGCCGTTTGCCAACATCATGTCAAGTGGCTGGCACCTGCACCAGTCGCTGGTGCAGTTGCCTGATTCGCACCAGTCGCTGGCGCAGCTTCCTGATTCGCATCAGTCTATGCCACACGCCGACGGGCGCAACGCCTTCGCGCGCAAACGCCCGCAGCCAGGCAGCGGCCCGCGCGACGCCTTGCACACCCTGAGCGACACGGGCGCGCACTGGCTCGCAGGCCTGCTCGCGCACGCGCCGGCGATGGCCGCGCTGGCCGTGCCGACGATCAACGGCTTTGAGCGGTTCCGCCCGAACGCCTTGGCGCCGCAGTCGATCTGCTGGGGCCGCGACAACCGTGGCGCCATGGTGCGGGTGGTGGGCGCGGTAGGTGCCGATTCCACCCACATTGAAAACCGCATCGGTGAACCGG
>JANNEZ010000531.1:0-6936 GCA_031379255.1 Rhodoferax sp.
CCCCAGCACAATGCCGTGCCGGTTTTCACGTCTTTGCTGTCAACGCCTTTGATGGCCTTGTTTGCAATCAGCGTCACGCCAGTGTCGACATAACCGCTGGCCTTTTTGCCGCCTTTGGCGAAGTCAACACCCGCAGCCACACCCATGGCGGCCATTTTCAGCGGGTACTGCTGCGAGGTGGCGGCGATCACGCCTTTGCCCACGTCAGCCACGCCAGCGCAACCACCGTCTACCGAGACGATTACCACGTCTTTTTTGCCGGCTTTTTTCAGTGCCAGGAAAGCGCCTGCGGCGGCTGGCTCGTTGATGGTGTACACGACGTTGATGCCGGGGTCTTTCTGCAAACAGGTTTCCATGGCGGTCTGGCCTTTGGCCTGGTTGCCGTCGGTGTCAGCCGCGCAAACCGTTTCAGCGGTTTTGCTGAGTTCGTTGGACTTGGCGTCGTTGGCAGCCAGACCGAAACCTTTCATGAAGCCGTTGTGGCGCTGCGCGCCCACGGGGTGGCCGGGGAACAGGTCGAGCATGGCGATCTTGGCGGGTTTGCCGCCCATGGCCGCTTTGGCGTAAGCGCCGATCAGCTCGCCGGCCTTGTAGTTGTCGGTGGCGAAGAGGGCGTCTGCGCCGTCAAACGGGCTGTCCAGCGCGATGATCTGCACACCGGCGGCCTGCGCCTTTTTCACAGCGGGGCCAATGGCGTCGCCGGAAGAGGTGATCAGGATGGTCTTGGCGCCGGCAGCCGTCATGTTCTCGATGGCGGTGATCTGGGAAGCGGTGTCGCCGTCTTTTTTGCCGGTCGCCGTCATCAGTTTGGCGCCGAGTTTCTTGGCTTCAGCCTGCGCGCCTTCCTTCATCTTGACGAAGAAGGGGTTGGTTTCAGTTTTGGTGATCAGGCCGATCACCGGCTGTTTGCTGGCCTGTGCGAAAGCGCTGGAAGCGGCGAAGGCGAGGGCGGTGAGTGCCAGAACGGCGGTGGTTTTCTTCATGTTGTCTCCAGGGGATTAACGAAAGGGTGCGAAATGGGTGGAAAGGAACAAGGTTTGAAAGACTTGAGGTCCAGAACCGGAGCGAAGTTTACGGCGGCTGAATTAATAAATCAATTAGGTTTAATTATGGAAAACCCTAGTATTTCGCTGATTTGTTCAGAAAAATTCATAAAAGTATCAACAAATGAAGAAATTCAGAAGAAATTAACATGGGTGTTAACAATTTGCCAATTTTGACCTCTTCAGACCCATTTCAGGCAGTTTTGCCGGCTTTTTGAGCTTTTTAGGCCTTTAGGTCTCATCCAATGGAAATAGTTTGCTATGAATAAAATAGCAATCAATTCCAACTGAGCTGGATCGGGCCGAGTTCAGATCTCCCGGTTCGGGGCGAGCGGCGGGTTCTTCGCAAAATAGGCCTCTATGCCGCGCATCAGGGCATCGGCCAGTTGCTTTTGGTAAGCCTCGCGCCCTCTTTTTTCGGTTTCCTCTGATGTGACCGCATCTAGCGCGGCAACAACTATGAAGCGTGCAGTAGGATTAAAATTCAATCCCCGCAAAGCGTATTTCAGCAGGATCTTCCCATGAATATGGCCGAACTAAGCACCCTTTCGCTTGCTCAGCGCCTTGAAGCCATGGAAGTGCTGTGGGAGTCGCTTTCGCGCGACAGCGCCTACGACCCCAGCCCCATTTGGCATGCTGATTTACTGCCGCAGCGTGTGCGGGAAATCGAAGCTGGCCAGGCCACAGACTGGGCGGAAGCTAAAACCCGCATCCTCACCAAGGCCGCTCAATTGAATCGCCAGCGCGACGCATAAAGTGCAAATTGCGCCCTCAGCCGAGGGCGATTTGCTGGATGGCTACGCGTTTTATGAACAGCAAGACCCCGGTATAGGCGATTACTTTTTACAGTCTTTGGCCTCAGACATTGAATCGCTGGGGCTGTATGCGGGCATTCACCCCAAGTCGCATCTCGGCCTGTACCGCACCGCGTCCAAACGTTTTCCGTTCTCGATTTACTACCAGTTTGATGGCAAGACCGCCATTGTGGCTGCCGTGTTGGACGCACGGCGCAATCCCAAGACTCTGCGCCAAGTGGTGGTTGATCGACATTAGTCAATGGGTGAAGGCTTAGTGGATGTGATTCAAATACCCTTACCAATGTTGGCGTTACGCAGGCCAGGGATTGGAGATTGATTAATCATGGCGGGTAAATTCCCCGCCGCTTGGGGCGAGGATCTTTATTTGCGATATGCGGCTTGATACTTCATGGGGTCAGATCAACAGTAATTGCAATGAAAATGAAAACGCCAAGCATGTAGACAAGATACAAGGCGCCAAACTTGAGAAATCTTTTGAGGTGCGTCTTTGATTCTTCCGAGATAACAGTTGATTTTCCCAAAAGAAAAGGGAAAAACAAATTTACATACAGTTTATTTGCAAAAGTCGCGCCCTTTCTACTCTTATTGAATTTAACCACGCTCATAAAAGCAAGTCCTAACAATATAAAGGCTGGAGAAATTATCAAAATAAATGTCACTAAAGTCATATTAATAGATATTATTAATTCAGTATTTTTAATCTAAAAAATAGCGATAATTGGCACGCCAAACGAAAACTACTTTACCTCAAACGGAAATAGGGGTCAGGTCTTTCTTTGTGATATTCACCCTAAAAACATACTCCTCAATACACTAGCTAATACTCCACAGTTCAAGTAAATCCGAAAGCTAACTATAGAAGTTTTTGCGGTTCGATAGCAAGCAAATCCTCCCTTGACCCCGTACTGATTCATACTTGGCGATTCCGCGCCAGGGGCGGGTTCTTTGCGAAGTAGCCCTCAATGCCCCGCATCAGAGCATCAGCCAGCTGCTCCTGGTATTCCGCGCTGACCAGCTTGGCCTCTTCTTCCGGGTTGCTGATGAACGCGGCCTCGACCAACACGCTCGGAATATCCGGCGCCTTGAGCACGGCAAAACCGGCCTGTTCCACGCGCGGCTTGTGCAGTTTGCCCACGCGGCCAATCTCGCTCAACATGGCGCCGCCCAACTTCAGGCTGTCGTTGATCTGTGCCGTGGTGCTCATGTCCAAAAGCGCGCGTTGCAACTGGGCGTCTTTGGCGCGCACGTTCAGGCCACCCACCAGGTCAGCCTTGTTTTCCTTGTCGGCCATCCAGCGCGCGGCGCTGCTTGACGCGCCGCCCTGGCTCAGCGCGAACACGCTGGCGCCTTGCGGGCGGGGTGTGAAAAAAGCGTCGGCATGGATGCTCACGAAGAGGTCCGCCTGCACGCGGCGCGCCTTTTGCACGCGCACGTGAAGGGGCACAAAAAAATCGGCGTCGCGGGTTAAAAAAGCGCGCATCGCCAGCGTCGAGCTGCCGTTTTTCACCGTGGCGGCGTTGATGCGGTCACGCAGCCGATGCGCGAGCTGCAGCACCACGTCTTTCTCGCGGGTGCCGCCCGGGCCCACGGCCCCCGGGTCCTCGCCACCGTGGCCGGGATCTAGCGCGATGATGATGAGCCGGTCGGTTTTGTCGGCAAGCGGCGGGGCGGTTTTGGCGGCGGCTGCTTTGCGGTCGGTTTGCGCGATCAAATCCCCCAGCGGGTCGGCGCCGGCGGATTTCTGTGGCGGCGCCCCGGCAGCAATACCCTGCGAAGCCGCCTGTTTTGCGCCTTCGGTTTGCTGCTTTTCATTCAGCCGTTCAGCGATCAGCGCCGCCAGCGGGTCGGCCGCTTGGGTGGGGTAGAGGTCAAACACCAGCCGATGCTGGTAGGCGGCAATCGGCGGCAGGCTGAAGACTTGAGGCAGGATCGGCACCTTCAGGTCGATCACCAGGCGCACCACGCCCGGCGTGTTTTGCCCCACGCGGATGCCGGCGATGTTGGGGTCGTCGGCCTGCACCTTGGCCACCAGTTCCCGCAGTGCCGGGTTCAGCTCAATGCCTTCAATGTCAACGGCCAGGCGCGGCGGCGAGGCCACAAACTGCTGCGTCGCCTTCAACAGGCCATCGGATTCGATGGTGACGCGCGAATAGTCGGGCGCCGGCCACACCCGCACCGCCAGAATCGTGGCGCCCCAGGCGATCTGGCCTTGGCCCAGAAGCAAGACGAGGCTGCCACGCTGCAGCAGCTCGCGCCGCCTCAAAGCGCGGCTCCTTGCAGCAGCTCATGGCCCACGCCGGTTTGCGCCAGCAGCCGCACGCGGCGGGTTTCATCCGGCAACACGTCGATGTGCAGGCTCAGGTCGGCCAGAGGCAACTGGCCCGCCACGTTCTCGGGCCACTCGGCGAGTTTCAAGCCCGGGCTTGCAAAAATATCGCGAAACCCGGCGTCAGCCCATTCGCGCGGATCGCTGAAACGGTAGAAATCGAAATGCCAGATGTTGAGGGGCCCCGCCACGTCGCCCAACTCATACGGCTCCACCACGGCGTAGGTCGGGCTTTTGATGCGCCCCTGCACGCCCAGCCCGCGCAGCAAATGCCGCACGAAGGTGGTTTTGCCAGCGCCGAGCTCGCCGTGCAGCTCGATGAACGCGAGGCGGATATGCGGGCTGCCCGCGAGTGATTCGGCAAACGTCTGCGTCGCCGCTTCATCGCGCCACACGGCCTCGCGTATGGTTTTTACAATGGCTGCGTCACCATGCAAATTCCCCCTCAATTCGATAGCGCTCAATGTGTGTCCCAAATTCGGGCCTGGGCCCTGGAACTGGGATTTTCCCAAATTGGCGTGACCGGGGTGGATTTATCGTCGGCCGAGGGGCCATTTGCCGATTGGCTGGCCCGCGGATTCCACGGCGAGATGGCCTACATGGCGGCGCACGGCATGAAACGCGCGCGCCCGGCCGAGCTGGTGGCGGGCACCGTGAGTGTGATCACGGCGCGGCTCGATTATTTGCCCGGCGCCACGCCCGAGGGCTGGCAGGCGATCGAATTTGAACGCCTCCAGCGACCCGGGGAGGGCATCGTTTCCCTCTATGCGCGGGGGCGTGACTACCACAAGGTGCTTAGGAGCCGCCTGCAAAAACTGTGCGAGCGCATTGAAGCCGCGCTGGGCCCGTTTGGCCACCGCGTCTTCACCGACAGCGCGCCCGTGTTGGAGGCCGAACTCGCCGTCAAGAGCGGCCTGGGCTGGCGCGGCAAACACACGCTGGTGCTCAACCGCGAGGCTGGTTCGATGTTTTTCCTCGGTGAAATTTACGTGAGCCTGGCCTTGCCGCACAGCGAGCCGGTTTCTGAGCACTGCGGCACCTGCAGCGCCTGCATCGACATCTGCCCCACGCGGGCGATCCTCGCGCCGGGCCTGCTCGACGCGCGCCGTTGCATCTCTTACCTGACGATCGAACACCCCGGCAGCATCCCCATCGAACTGCGCCCCTTGATCGGCAACCGCATCTACGGCTGTGACGACTGCCAGCTCATCTGCCCGTGGAACAAGTTTGCGCAACGAAGCGCGTTGCCTGACTTCGATGAACGCGCAGGCCTCACCGGGCAACAACTGGTGACGCTGTTCAACTGGCGTGAGGACGAATTTTTGCGCCACACTGAAGGCTCGCCCATCCGCCGCATCGGGCATGAACGCTGGCTGCGCAATGTGGCGGTGGGGCTGGGCAATGCGCTGCGGGTGGGCGGCAGTGTCGAAGTGCTCAATGCCTTGTCAAATCGCGCTGGTCACGCAAGCCCTGTGGTGCGCGAACACGTGGACTGGGCACTTGCACAGGGTGCGCAGGCCGCGCGGGCACCTGACGAAACGTGATTTTTGCTGAAGGCGACTGCTCTAACAGTTGGCGGTCTGGTAGCGCCGCCAACACAACTCACGCAGGCGCGCCTTATCGGCATCAACCACGCGGCGGGCTTCAGCGACACGCTGGCGTTCGTCAGACGCGGCCTGCTGTTCCTTGCGTTGCGCCTCGCGCCGGTCGGATTCGATCTGCCGGTTGACCATGGATTGCTGTTGCAGATCCGCGCTGGCGGCGCGGTTGGCGGCGTAGTTGCTTTCGTTGCGCAGTTGTTGCTCCTGGCGTTGCTGCAGCGCCAGCAGGCGCGCCTTTTCGTTTTCAGCGCGCAGCTTTTGGGCGTCAATGCGGGCTGCTTCTTCCACTTCGAGCTTCTTCAGCGCCAGTTCGGCAGCGGCAATCGCCTTGCGCGTCTGCTCGCGTGAATGGCTCATGTAGCTGCCGATCGCAAACAGGGCCACCACAACCAGGGCCAGCAAGACCATGGGCCGCGTGTGCCAAGCCGGGGCCATCTCTTGCATGGGCAGGCGTTCGCGCTGCGAGGGGCGGGCGCCTTGGACGACCACCGCAGCTGCCAGCTTGCGGTCATGTGCGGCGCGCAGCTCGGGGTTCGACAAAAGCTTGTGGGCCTCGCGGATTTCAAGCAGCTTGTCGGCCGCGGCTGGGTCATCGCCGAGGCGCTCATGTGAATAGTGCGCCGCTGCTTGAAGGTAGGCCGTCTCGATGTCTGCTGCGCTTGCGTTGCCGGGAATGCCCAGCGTGGAATAGGCGGATTTCATGGATTCAGGTCGATGGGCATGGAGGAAGAATGGTAGCGCAAGCGGAATGGTAAAAAGTCACAAAACCAGTTCACCAAATCAATAATACCCAAATTGGGGTCGATTGGGCTTAAATTGGGTCAAAACAGCCAAGTTTTGATAAAAATTGGCAATTAAGTCACGTATTATATGAATAGTTTGCTATATAGATTGTAGCATCAATGCAAACGGCAGACTCAGCAGCCCGAGCAGGGTAGAGAGCGTCACCATCGCAGCCACAGGCGCGCCGTCGTAGCCCATGCGTGTGGCCAGCACGTAGGTGCTGGTGGACGTGGGCACGGCCGACTTGGGACTCGTCGGGGATGTCCGTGCGCCCGCTGCCGTGTCCGCGATCTCGCCGGCGGAGCTGACCCGTCGCCTCGAGTCCAGCGAGCGTCAGGCCGAACAGGAACTGCAGTCGCGACTTG
>JANNEZ010000536.1:0-9072 GCA_031379255.1 Rhodoferax sp.
TGCCTGACGACCATAGCGAAGTGGTACCACTCCTTCCCATCCCGAACAGGACAGTGAAACGCTTCAGCGCCGATGATAGTGCGGATTCCCGTGTGAAAGTAGGACATTGTCAGGCTATTAAAGCGAGAAACGCCCCGTCAACCGACGGGGCGTTTTTTTTGCCTGAATTTTCCACTACCGTGTCGTTTCTACATCGCACTGAAATAGTTCGCCATCGATTCAGGCGTTCGTGAAAACAACTCGTCCATCAGCGCCGTCTCGCGTTGTTCGATCAAGGACAGGAATCCCGAAACACTCTGTTTGTTTTGGCCCATTTTGGCGAAAGTGTCGAAACCGTGTTCCAAAAAATGTTGCAAATCGCTCAATCCGGCCGCCTCGGCCGGGCGACGCATCATTTTGAGCACCAGTCGCAGGCCTGGCATGCGGGTCAAACGGTCCAGGTCGCGCCCCATATTCAGCACATGCGCCAACTGGACCCTGCGGTTTTCTCGCTGCCCAACAATTTGCCAGGCTATTGCATAGTGCACAGAGGTGCTTTGCAGCGCGGGATTGAAAGTGCTTGCCTCTGAAACTGAAGGTTGCAGCCCATCTAGCCAGGCTTGGCCCATCGCGAAATCGAGTTCTTCCGTCAGCAAATGCAGCTCGGCCAACAAAACAGCGGTCGCCACGGCCGGTTTAGGCAAAAATTTCTGCATGGCACCGGCAATGCGCGCGAACTGGGCGTCGCGGTGTGAGTAGTCTTTTTCACCATACAACTCGTCAAGAAAAAATTCTGCGGCACCCTGGTAAGGGCCCGCTTTCAGGATATCGCCGTAAGTGAACACAAAGCGCCGCGCCTGAAACTGTTTGATGGCGGCAATTGCGGCGCCCAGTTGTGGATTCGAGACACTTTCGCGCCGCAACGCAAATATTTTGGAAACGGCATCGCGGATGGTTTGGGCTGCGTCCATATCTAGAATGGCTCCATGCTAGCCCGAAAACTTCAGTTCGCAACCATTCTATCGATCCTTGGAGCGCTGGTTTGGCTGCTTTATTTCTGGCCGCGCTCGACGCCCATCGCGTTGATTGGCTTTTTGGTGATTTTGTTCAACTTCGCGCCACTGATGGCCCTGCAGTTTTTAACCGCCTGGCAGATCAATAAACGCGATCCAAGAGCGCCACTTGCCGGCCATTTCGCGCTGGTGCGGGCCTGGTGGGCCGAAACGTGCGCGGTTCCGGCCGTTTTTTGCTGGCGCCAGGCGTTTCGTTCCAACCAAATTCAGGACAATTTCACTCAGAGCGCCATCGCAAACCCGCAGACCAGCCGGCGTGGCGTTGTTTTTGTCCACGGCTTTATTTCAAACCGGGGAATGTGGACGCCCTGGCTTGCGCAGCTAAAGCAGCAACAACGCGCGTTTGCCGCCGTGAATCTGGAGCCTGTGTTGGGCTCCATCGATGACTACCCGGCCATCATCGAGCAAGCGGTGCAACAGGTCACGCAAGCCACCGGCCTGCCGCCCTTGCTGGTGTGCCACAGCATGGGTGGGCTGGCTGCGCGGGCCTGGTTGCAGGCCGCAGACGGCAACGACGCGCGCGTGCGCCACGTCATCACCGTGGGCACGCCGCACCACGGCACCTGGATTGGCTTGAGCCGTGTTCCACCCAACATGAAACAGATGAAAATTGGCAGCGACTGGCTCAAACAACTCGCCAGCCAGGAGCCGCCGCAGCGTTACCAGCGTTTCACGTGCTTCTATTCAAACTGCGACAACATCGTTTTTCCGACCTTGACGGCCACCTTGCCCGGCGCGGACAACCGGCATGTGCCCGGCGAAGCGCACGTGGTGATGTTGTTCAATCAGAGTGTGATGAGGATGTCGCTGGCGATGCTCTGATCGGCTGCAATTTCCGGCAGTTCTTTGAGCGCCTGGTAGAGCGGCGCAAAATCCGGCGCGGTTTTTTCAAACAGCTCGTCGATGCTGTCGATGACAAAATAAGTCTGCTGGTAGCTATCGATAATGTAGCGCGTTCGCATGGCTCGCAGCACGTCCAGCGCGATACGCTGCGGCTGTGGGTTGGTGACCGAACGCAGCAGTTCACTCGACGAGCTGAGGATTCCCGCGCCGTAAGCGCGCACGCCACCGCCCGAAGCGCCCGGCTGGCGGATCAAGCCGAACTCGATCGTGTACCAATACAGCCGCGCCAGCTGTTCGCAGGCGCCGAGCTGGTGCGCCTTCAGGCCGCCAGCGCCGTAAGCCTGCATGTGGTCAGCAAACACCGGGTTGAAAAGCAGCGGCACATGGCCAAACAGGTCGTGGAAAATATCTGGCTCGACAATGTAGGCGAATTCGGCTGGTGTGCGGATCCAGTCGGTCACCGGGAACTTGCGCTGTGCCAACAAGGAAAAAAACGGCACTTCCGGAATCAGCCCAGGCACACCCACCAATTGCCAGCCGGTGGCGGGCAGCAGGCGCCGGTTGATGTCTTCAAAAGCGGGAATTTTGTCGCCGGCGCCCAATGACGGCAGGGCGGCGATGAATTCATCGCAGGCCAGCCCCGGCAACAAGGCGGTCTGGCGTGCACAGAGCCGCCGGTAGGTGTCGTGATCGGCCGCCGTGTAAGCGGCATAATTTTGCGCACAGGTGTAGTCCTCTGCGGCACGGCTGTAGTCGCCGCGCGGCGGGCGTTCACTGGCGCCATAGATCACCGGTTTGACGGCCATTCATTACTCCGTTTTGTCGACTATTTGACAGATAACAAAGCCGAGAAGTAAATACGTGTATAATTGAACTTAATTAAATTAATCAATATAAAATGACTGATAATGCTATATTAAAAGAAGCAATAAAACTAATAATAACGTGACTTAATATCGAAAATTTTTCAAAACAAAAATATACAAATAAATATTCAAACCTTCGTCAACATCCCACGCCGCATTTGGTCCAGTTCGATCGACTCAAACAACGCCTTGAAATTGCCTTCCCCAAAGCCATCGTCCCCTTTGCGCTGGATGAACTCAAAAAAGATCGGGCCCAGCTGGTTTTCGCTGAAGATTTGCAGCAGAAGCGCACCTTTTTTGCCGTCCAGCAGAATCTTGCGGGCTTTGAGCGCCGAGACCGATTCTCCATGGCCGGGAATACGTTTGTCCACCAGCTCGTAATAGGTGTCCACGGTGTCCAGCAGCGTCACGCCGCTTGCGCGCAAGGCGTCGACGGTCTTGAACAGGTCGCCCGAGCCCATGGCGATGTGCTGGATGCCCTCTCCCTGGTATTTGTCGAGGTACTCCTGGATCTGCCCGGCTTTCTCGTTGCCCTCTTCGTTGATCGGGATGCGGATCTTGCCGCAAGGGCTGGTCATCGCCTTCGATTTCACGCCGGTGACCTGGCCTTCAATGTCGAAATAACGGATTTCACGGAAGTTGAACAGCCGCTCGTAAAACGAAGCCCATTCGTTCATGCGGCCGCGGTGCACGTTGTGCGTCAGGTGGTCGATATAGGTCAGGCCAAAGCCGGGCGGGTTCAGTGCCGCTTCACCCCGCACGGTGTTCCCGGCGCCTTGCAGCGCCTCGAAATCGACGTCAAAAAACCCGATGTTGCCAATGTCGCCCTCCTGCGCGCCATTTTTGCCGCGCCAGCGGTCCACCAGGTAAATCAGGCTGTCGCCAATGCCCTTGATCGCCGGGATATTGAGTTCCCCCGGCCCGGCCTTGCCGGCGTAACCCCAGGCGCCTTTCTCCAGCGCCAGCTCGTACGCGCTTTTGGCGTCTTGCACCCGAAAGGCGATGGCGCAAATGGAAGGCCCGTGGGCGCGGGCGAAACGTTGCGCAAACGAATCCGGCTCGGCGTTGATCAGGAAGTTGATGCCGCCTTGGCGGTACAGCGTCACGTCTTTGTGGCGGTGTTTGGCCACCGGCGTGAAACCCATGCGCTCAAACAGCGCGCCCATCGCGAGCGGGTCTGGGGCCGCGTATTCGATGAATTCAAAACCGTCGGTGCCCATCGGGTTGTCCCAAGTCGTCATGAATGTCTCCAGCGAGTGTGTCCGCGCAGTTTAGGATGATCCGATTTGAAAATTCCTGCGATTTTTGCGATGATTTTCGAAAATTTCGCAAAAAACCTGCAAAATTGGTTCAATGCAGACAATCAACAAGCTTGATCGACACATCTTGCGCATTCTGCAGGGCGACTGCCGCGCCACGTTCGACCACATTGGCGACGCCATTGGCCTCTCTCCCAGCGCCGTGTTGCGGCGCGTGAAACGCCTGGAAGCGTCAGGCGTGATCGACCGCTACGTCGCGCTGCTGAAACCGGCGGCGATTGGCTTGGGTTTGATGGCCTACATCAACGTGCGCCTGGAGAAACACTCCGAAGCGCTGCAAAAAAACCCGCGAGACCAGTTCCGCACCAGCGTGCAAACCTGGCCCGAGGTGGTGGAGTGCGCCGCCTTGAGTGGCGAGATGGACTACCTGTTGCGGGTAGCTGTTCCCGACATGGGTGCGTACTCACATTTCGTGATGGACACGCTGCTCAAACACCCCAGCGTGCAAGACTGTAAAACCAGTTTTGTGTTGGATCAAGTGAAGGCAACGACCGCTCTGCCGCTTTGAGTCGATTGCAAACGGGCATGATTCTGCCTATTACTCAAGTTGCTCAAGTAACTGAAGTTATTGTTGTTATTGAGGTTATGGAGGCTTGCTGAGGCCTCCAAAAAAAGCGGACGCCATGCCGTTTTCGAGGCGCTCCCCTAATCCAGACCACCCATTCGGTCGGATTGGGTTGAATTAACTAGGGAAAACCCGTATATTTCTCGCATGGTTGATACAAAAACATTGCTACGCGCTTCGCTGGAGGCCAGCAAAGACTTCATAACACGCCCGGTCCATCACCAACCGGGCGAGGCAGACACCGACGTGGCCGGCAAAATCGCGCCTTTGGTCGTGCCGATCCGCTCCCTGGGCGAAGACCACCGCGAGCGCATTGCCCAGCATCTGCTGGCGCTGGACAGCCCGGACCGTTACCTGCGATTCGGCTATACCGCCACTGACGAACACATCCGCCGCTACGTTGAGGGCTTGAATTTCGAGCGCGACGAGATTTTCGGCATCTACAACCGCAAGGTGGATTTGGTCGCGATGGCGCATCTGGCCTACACCGGCCAGGAGTCACAACCGAGCCTGGAGACGTGTGCCGAATTTGGCGTCTCGGTGCAGAAGGATTCCCGCGGGCTCGGTCTGGGCGCGGCGCTGTTTGACCGCGCGGCCATGCATGCGCGCAATGACGGCATTCACCTGATGTTCATCCACGCGCTTTCTGAAAACAACGTGATGCTCAAAATTGCCCGCAATGGCGGCGCGAAGGTGGAGCAACTCGGCTCGGAAAGCGAAGCCTACCTGCGCCTCATGCCGCCCACACTGGACAGCCAACTCACCGAAATCGTGGAAGAGCAGGTGGCCCAGCTGGACTACCGCCTCAAGGTGCAGGCCAAGCAGTTTTGGGACTTTTGGGCCCTTTTGCGGGGGCGCGCCAAGGCGCACTAGGCGCAAAAAAAGCGCAAAAGACGCGGCAAACGCCCGGGCACGGAACGAATCCGCTATCCTATGGCTCCCCCCACCACCGCGCCCCAGCCCACTGTCAGTGTCTGACTCCCAACCCGCCCGCCTCTCGGCCCATACGCCTGAGAAGACCGACAAACGCAGCTTCCTGCAAAAACTCGCCGAATTCATCCACCCGGGGCCAGACTCCACGCAGGAGCTGATCGATACGCTGGTTGAAGCCGAAGACAACCAGATCATCGGCGCCGAGTCGCGCGCCATGCTCGAAGGCGTGATCCGCATGGCCGACATGAGCGCGGGCGACGTGATGGTGCCCGCCACGCGCATGGACCTGATCGACATCAACGCCACGCAAGACGAACTGCTGCACATGGTGATCGACACCGCGCACTCGCGTTTTCCGGTGTTTGAAAACGGGCGCGAAAACATCATCGGCATCTTGATGGCCAAAGACTTGCTGAAACTGCAGCGCGCGCCAGAGCTGAACATCCGCGCGCTGCTGCGCCCGGCCGTGTTTGTGCCCGAAAGCAAGGGCTTGAATGACTTGCTGCGCGAATTCCGCGGCAACCGCAACCATTTGGCCGTGGTGATCGACGAGTTTGGCCGCACGGCGGGGCTGATCACCATTGAGGACGTGCTGGAGCAGATCGTTGGCGAAATTGAAGACGAATTCGACATCGAAGCCGACGCGGGCGACATCTACGCCCTGGCCGACAAAACTTACCGCGTGAGTGGCGACACGGCGATCGAGCGCGTCAACGAAGCCTTTGCCGTAACGCTGGCGGGCAGCGACGAGGATGAGCAGTTCGACACCATTGGCGGCCTCATCGCGCACGAGATGGGTCACGTGCCCAAGCGCGGCGAACACCACGTGATGGCGGGGCTGAATTTTGCCGTGCTGCACACCAAGGGCGGCGCGGTGAAGTGGTTCAAAGTGTCGCCCCATAAGCCCTGAGCGCAAAGCCAGGTGCTGGCCCAAGCCCTCATTTCAATCGCGGCAGGCTTGGCGCATGCCGCGTCCATCGCCGCGCCCTGGAGCGGCGAGCCGCTGTGGTGGTTGCAACTGCTGGCGATGGGCCTGTTGGTCTGGCAGGTTCTGCGGGCCGATTCACCCCGCCAAGCCGCGTGGAGCGGCTGGCTGTTCGCCACGGCCTGGTTGTGCGGCACGTTCTGGTGGCTCTTCATCTCCATGCACACCTATGGCGGCTTGAATGCGGCGGTGACGGTGTTGGCAATTTTTGCGCTGGCCGCGGTGCTGGCCCTGTATTACGCCGCCGCTTGTTACGCCTTTCGGCGTTTCAGGGGCGACAGCCGGGTGATGACGGCGGCTTTTTTTGCGGTCTTGTGGGTGATGGCCGAGATGGCGCGCGGCACCTGGTTCACCGGCTTCGGCTGGGGCGCAGCCGGTTACGCGCACCTCGACAGCCTGGCGGCATTGGCCAAATACGTGGGCGCTTACGGCATGGCCGGCCTGGCGGCCTTTGTGGCATGCAGCCTGGCCATGGGGGTGATGGGCCAGCACAGCCGCCCCGCCGCGGGTGGCTTCTCGGGTGGCCGCGCCAAGGCGCTCCTGCCGGTTGCCTTGATCGCCTTGCTGGCGCTGGCGGGCGACCGCGAATACAGCGCGCCGGCTGGGCAGCTGGACGTGGCGCTTCTACAAGGCAACATCAAACAAAGCGAAAAATTTGAGCCCAGCACCGGCATTGCCGACGCGCTCGCTTGGTACGGTGAGCAAATGCACGCTGCCAAAGCAGCGCTGGTGGTGGCGCCTGAAACGGCGATTCCGCTGTTGCCCAGCCAACTGCCGCAAGACTACTGGGAGCGCGTGACAGCGCCCTTTCGTGCGCTGCCGCCAGCCGCTGCTGAACCGGCCCGCGCCGCGCAGGCGCTGCTGGTTGGCATCCCCCTGGGCAGCTACAGCGCGGGTTACACCAACTCGGTGCTGGGCGTCAAACCGGGCCAGGCCTCACCCGAGCTGGCCGGCGCTTACCGCTACGACAAACACCACCTCGTGCCGTTTGGCGAGTTCATCCCGCCCTTGTTCAAATGGTTCACGCAGATGATGAACATTCCGCTGGGCGACTTCAACCGGGGCGCCATCGGGCAGGCCTCGTTCGAGTGGCAGGGCCAGCGTCTGGCGCCAAACATCTGTTACGAAGACCTGTTTGGCGAAGAGTTGGGCGCGCGCTTCATTGACCCGGCCAAAGCGCCCACGGTGTTTGTCAACATCAGCAACATCGGCTGGTTTGGCAACACCCTGGCCATCGACCAGCACCGCAACATCTCGCGCATGCGGGCGCTGGAGTTCGAGCGGCCTTTCATCCGCGCCACCAACACCGGCGACACCGTGATCATCAACCACAAAGGCCAGGTGAGCCACGCGCTGCCCCGGCACACGCGCGGTGTGTTGACGGGTACTGTAGAGGGGCGCTCGGGCAGCGCCGCCGTGGGCGACGGCGTTACGCCATTTGCCTGGTGGGTGGCGCGGCTCGGATTATACCCAATTTGGGTATTATCTTTTTGTTTTACCGTGTATTATTGTTTTTTATCAATAAATAGATTAAAAAAACATTTATTTTAGTACTAAATATATAGCATTAAATTAAATTAATTCGTGACTTAATAGGATAAATATCTCTATATTTTATTTTTAAAAATGATTTTATCCTGTCGTCGCCAATGCGAAGCCAGCGTCATGCCGCTCACGATGTGCCAAACGCCCCACAGGCTGGCGATGGTCACCATGCCCAGATCGCTGTTGAATTGCACCGCGATGATGCCCAGCGCGAGCCCGGCGTTTTGCATGCCGCCTTCGATCATCACGGCGCGCCGGTCGCGCTCAGTCACCCGCATCACGGTGGCGGTGAGCCAGCCCAGCAGCAGCCCGGCGGCGTTGTGCAGGATGACGATCAAAAGCGTCGGCAAAAGCGCCAGCGTGAGCAATTGCCGCTCCTTGAACAGCCCGGCCAAAATGAACACGCCGAGCATCAAAAGCGCAAAACGGGCCAGCGGTTTTTGAATGCGGGCGGTAAGCGCGGGCAGCCTTGTTGCCACCACCAGGCCCAGGCTCATGGGCAGCGCCAAGAGCAGCACCAGGCTGAACCAGATGTCCGACGGCTCAATCGCCAGCACCTTGAGCCAGCTGGCGGTGTTGGGGTTGTTCGCCACCATCCAGCTGAAATTGAAGGGCGTGGCGAAAAGCGCGACCAGGCTCGCCGCCGCTGAAATGCTGACACTCAGGGCCGTGTTGCCGCGCCCGTAATGCGTGACCACATTGCTCAGGCTGCCACCCGGGCACGAAGCCACCAGGATCATCGCCACCTCGATGTTGGGCGGCAGATCCAGCAGCAAAGTGGCGAACCAGGTGCCTACCGGCAACAGGATGAACTGCGGAATCAGCCCGCACAACACGGCGCGGGGCGTTTGCAACACGCGGGCGAAGTCGCTGGGTTTGACCTCCAGCGCCACGGAAAACACCATGGTGGCCAGCAGCAGGCTCAGAATCAGTTGTTGGGTGCTCATGCTGCGAGGTTAACCGG
>JANNEZ010000546.1:0-1806 GCA_031379255.1 Rhodoferax sp.
AGGCACAAAATTCCGTGTTACCTTGACGATCGAACAACCTGCCTGAGAAGTTACCCAACAAGCCTTCCTGACATGATGAAAGCGTTGGCGTAGATGACATTGGCTTGGCGGCAATCCGGCGAGTTGAACCATCAATTTCCATTCGCTCCATAAAATCGGAGACTCGATTGCACCTTGCTCCAGGAGATCACAATGATCAGCGGCATGAACCATTTCACCATCGTGGCCGAAGACCCGAAGGCCACAACCGACTACTACATCGACCTGTTGGGCCTCAAGGAGGGTTACCGGCCCGACCTGGGCTTTCCCGGCGCCTGGCTGTATTCAGGCGACGCGGCGGTGCTGCATATCATTTACGGCCGGCCGATGCCGGCCGTGCGAACGGGTGTGCTCGACCACATGGCGTTCAGCGCGCGTGGCCTCAAGGACGTGAAGGCGCAATTCGACGCCAAGGGGCTCAAATACAGCCTGACCCAGCAGACCGGCACGCGTATCTGGCAACTTTTCAGTTTTGACCCGAACGGCGCGCGGGTCGAGTTGGATTTTGACCCCTCAGAAAGCCTGTAGCCTGAATGCGCGGCGTGTTTTGAGTTGAGTACCCAAGCCCTTAGCCAGGGTGCCAAGAGGTCTTTTTCGCAGATGCCGCATGTCTCTCCGGCTGTCGGCCGCCGGCCATGGCATACGAGAGCCGGTTGCCGGCTTCCATTACCGTTTGAGCCAATTCCATCAGTTTCGCCTCACTGAGCCGGGATGTCGGTCCCGAAATGCACACAGACCCCAGCAGTCGCCAGTGCATGCCAAAAACTGGCGCGGACACGCTGGAAACCTCGGGTTCGCGCTCCCCCAGAGACAAGTGAAAGCCGCGTCGGCGAATCGCTTCATAGGGTTCACCAGCTTCGCCTGAAAACGCCAAAATCACGCGCCCTGGCGCTCCAAGTTCCAGCGGCAAGCCAATCCCGACGCGAACATGGTGGCGAATCGTGCGCGGGCCGTCAACTCGGGCCAGACAGGTTCGCTGGTTGCCTTCGCGCACATAAAACGAGGCGCTTTCACCGGTTTTAACCGTCAGCTCGCGCAACACAGGTTCCACCAGCTCGTGCACGTCAAAAGTCGCCTGATAACAAGCCCCCAGCCAGCCAGCCGCGCGACCCAGCCGCCAGTGTCCGTCATCGCGTTGCACCAGGTAGTTGTCTGCCGCCAGCGTGCGTGCGATCCGCAGCACCGTTGTTTTGTGCAATTGGGTGCGACGGCTCAATTCCGCGAGCGACAGTTGGGTGTCGTCGACTCCAAACGCTTCGAGCAGGCGAAGCGCCCGGGTGACCACCACCACACTCGCGCGACCGTCCGCTTGAAGCAAAGAGCCCAGAGGAAGTGTTTCCGTCTTGGACTCGGTATCTTTAGTATGTTTCATTCTCTGATACTTGTTTCAACAGATGAAACTCTATTGTAATAAATGAAACACAACAGAACAATCGGCATCTTCCTTCCCATCAACGGAGACATTCCATGCGATTCCTGAACCTCGGCTTCATGGCATCTGGCCTGCTTGCAATTGTGGGTGCTGCGCTGCCTGCCAGCACTGCGGCGCAGACCTATCCCGCCAAAACCATCAAGGTCTTTGTGCCCTTCCCCGCTGGCGGTGGCACCGACATCATCGCCCGTGAAATCGCCAATAAATTGACCGCCACAAATGGCTGGTCGATCATCAT
The DNA here is from genome assembly GCA_031379255.1 of Rhodoferax sp. Lineage (GTDB taxonomy): Bacteria > Pseudomonadota > Gammaproteobacteria > Burkholderiales > Burkholderiaceae_C > JANYCG01. The sequence goes on from JANNEZ010000546.1 coordinate 1,710, forward strand.
CGACAACAAACCTGGCAGCGGCGGCAACTTGGGCGTGGATGCAGCGGCCAAATCGGCGCCAGACGGTTACACCCTCGTACTGGGGCAAAGCAGCAAC
>JANNEZ010000014.1:0-8541 GCA_031379255.1 Rhodoferax sp.
GCCGGCTTCTGAGAGCAGGGCCTTGGCTTTCTCCACGTTGTAGGGGTTGACGCCAGTGGTGTCGACAAAACCGAAGCCGCCGGGCACGTAGTGGCTGCCGATGGGTGTGCCGTAGCCGTCGCCCGCGCCTTCGATCACGGCTTTGCGGTCAATGGCGGCGGCAATGGCGCGGCGCACACGCACGTCGTCCAGCGGCTTTTTCTTGTTGTTGATGGCGAGGATGGTTTTGGCGCGCGAGCCGCTGGCCATCACCTGGAATTTCGGGTTGTTTTTGAACTGCGGCACGCTTCGGGGTGTGACCCTCGGAAAGGCGTGGATGTCGCCCGCCAACAGCGCCGCCACCTGCGCCGCTGGGTCGCTGATGAAGCGGAAGGTGACCTTCTTGAGTTTGACCTGCGCTGCGTTGCGGTAACCGTCCCATTTGCTCAGCACGATCGACGAACCCTTGTTCCACACATCGAGTTTGAACGGCCCGGTGCCATTCGGTTTGGTGGCGTTGGTCTCAACCGATTTGGGCTCGACCATGATGGCGGTGGCCTGGCCCATCAGAAAGAGGAAGTCCGGGTCGAGTTCCTTGTTGATGATGACCACCGTGTGTTCGTCGATGGCGGCCACGCTTTCCATGCTGGCGAAGGTGCGTTTGTCCTTGTTGGTGCTTTTTTCCCCTGCAGCGCGCTCGAACGAGTATTTCACGGCTGCGGCGTTGAAGGGCTCGCCGTTCTGGAACTTCACACCCTTTCGCAAGGTGAAGGTGTAGGTGCGAAGATCGGGCGACACTTCCCATTTTTCGGCCAGCAGGGGCGAGACCGTGCCGTCGCTGTTGATCTTGGTCAGCGTCTCGAAGATGTTGTAGTGCGTGATTTCGGCAATGCTCGAAGCCGCGCCGCCAGTGGGGTCGAGCCCTGGCGAGGGCTCCAGCGTCATGCCCACTACCAGCGTTTCTTTTTTCCCCTGCGACATTGCCTCCAGGGGCAGCGTGGCGAGAGCCGCAAGGGCAGCGGAAGTGGCAGAGGTGGCAATGGCGTGGCGGCGATTGATCATGAAGTGCTCCAGTTGGCGAAGGGTAAACAATACCATCAACGCGGCGCGGATGGGACGGGATGACGCGGATTCTGCGCCGACGCGACGCCTGGCCAAGGAAGCCTGGGCGAAGCGATACGGTTAGCGTTGTTAATTAAATATAAATAGTAATATGATTAAATAAATATCAATTTATATACTATAAATATAGCATTAAAAGTAATTAAAACGTGACTTAATGCCCAAAAAATTCGTATAAATTCTATTAAATATAAATTTACGTAACAACGGCCAAATGGCAGGCCACCCAATGGCTCGTGGAAGCCGATGAAATGCGGGTCAGAGGCGGCCGGCTTGCATCACATTGCGCCTGCGCATTCGGGCAGCGCGACGCATAGGGGCAGGCGGTGGCGGGGTGTACGCGCGGAATGACCGGCGCGTTGCGTCGGCGCGCCTCGCCAGGCGACGCCGGCTCCATACGCGGCACGGCCTGCAGCAGCGCCTGTGTATACGGGTGCGCGGCCCGGTGAAACAGTGTTTCGGGTGAACCCTGCTCCACGATGCGGCCTTGGTAGATCACGGCGACTTCATCACACAGGTGGTCCACTACGGCCAGGTCATGGCTGATCAGCAGGTAAGTCACGCCAAACTGCTGCTGCAAGTCTTGCATCAGGTTCAGCACCTGCGCTTGCACACTCACATCCAGCGCGCTCACCGGTTCATCGGCCACGATGAGTTTGGGCCGCGTGATCAGCGCGCGGGCGATGGCGATGCGCTGGCGCTGGCCGCCTGAGAACTCGTGCGGGTATTTGTCAAGGTCGGGCGGACGCAAGCCGACTGAGGCGAGCACGTCGGCGGCTTGTTCCCGCATCTGTGCCAAGCTGGTTTTGCCCAGAGCGGCCAGCGGCTCACACACAATCTTTTCAATCTTCTGGCGCGGGTCCAGCGAGCCATAGGGGTCTTGAAACACCATCTGGAAATCGCGGCGCGCGGCGCGCAGGCGGGCGGCGTCCAGCTCGCCCATATCCTGGCCCAGCAGGTGCACAGTGCCACTGGTGGGTTTCTCCAGCGACATCACGAGGCGGGCGAGCGTGGACTTGCCTGAGCCGGATTCACCCACCACGCCCAAACTGCGGCCGCTGTGCATCGTGAGGCTCACGCCGCGCAAGGCCTGCACAACCGGCGGCTTCTCCCACAGCCGCTCGCGCGGCAGGTTGTAGGTGCGCGTGAGGTCCTTGACCTGCAGCAACGGTGCGCTCATGCGGCTTGCCCTGCCGGCAATGGCTTTGCCGCTGGCGCAGCCACAGGCATGGATGCAAACTGCGCCGCAACCTCGGAGAGGCGGAAACATTTTGCGCTGTGGGCGTTCCCCAAGGAGGTGTTGGGCGGGCGCTCGTTTGAGCACTGCTCAACCGTGAACCCGCAGCGGCCGGCAAACGGGCAACCAGCCGGCAAGTCCACCAGCTCAGGCACGCTGCCGGCAATGGTCGTGAGGCGCCCCCCCCGAGTCGCGCCCAGGCGCGGCCGGGCGCCGAAGAGGCCCCGGGTGTAGGGGTGGGCACGGTGCCCGAAGATGACCGATGTGGGCCCGCTTTCGACGACGCTGCCGCCATACATCACCATCATGTGTTCCACGTTTTGGGCGATCACACCCAGGTCGTGCGAAATCAGAATCAGCGCCATGCCGCGCTCTTGCACCAAGTCGCTGATGAGGTCCAGGATCTGGCCTTGGATGGTCACGTCCAGCGCGGTGGTGGGCTCGTCGGCGATCAACAACTCAGGCCCGCACGCCAGGGCCATGGCAATGGTCACGCGTTGCCTTTGACCGCCGGAAAACTGGTGCGGGTAGGCGCCAAACCGGCCCGCTGCGTTGCCAATGCCGACGCGCTCGAGCAGTTCTATCGCCTGGCTGCGCGCCTGCGCTTTGCTGGCGCCGCGGTGCAGGCGCAGCGGCTCCGCCACCTGGCGCCCAATGGTGTGCACCGGGTTCAGCGCGGTCATCGGCTCCTGAAAAACCATGCCGATGCGGTTGCCGCGGATGGTGCGCAACAGGTCGTCGGGCTGGGCCACCAGTTCCTGGCCATCAAAACGGATGCTGCCCGAGACCACCGCTTTTTCGGGCAACAACCCCAGCAGCGACAGCGCGGTAATGGATTTGCCACAACCCGATTCGCCGACCAGGCCCAGTGTCTGCCCGCGTTCGAGCACAAAACCCACGTCGCGCACGGCCAGTCCGAGCCCGCGCGGTGTTTGCAGCTGCACATTCAGGTGGTTGACTTCTAGCAGGGCCATCGGTGATTGAACGGGGGACTGAACGGTAGATTGAGGGACAAGGGCGCTCAGCGTTGGCGCGCCAGGCGCGGGTCCATCAGGTCGCGCAGGCCGTCGCCCAGCAGGTTCAGGCCGAGCACCGCCAACACAATCGCCACGCCAGGAAACACCGCCAGTAGCGGCGCCTGGAACATCAGTGTTTGCGCCTCGGCCAGCATGCGGCCCCAGGAGGGTTGCGGCGGCTGGGTGCCCAAACCCAGGTAAGACAGCGCCGCTTCGGCCAGGATGGCGATGGCGAAACGGATGGTGATCTGCACAATCAACACCGACGAAATATTGGGCAACACGTGCTCGAAGGTGATGCGCCACGGCCCCTTGCCGCAGGCCCGCGCCGCCAGCACGTATTCGCGCGCCCAGACAGCGTTGGCGCTGGCGCGGGTGATGCGCGCGAAGTTCGGAATGTTGAAAATGCCGATGGCGATGATCGAATTGACAATGCCTGCGCCAAACACGGCCGTCATCATGATGGCCGACAGGATCGCCGGGAAGGCGAAGGTGAAATCCGCCAGGCGCATGATGAGCTCTTCGACCCAGCCGCGTTTGGCAGCGGCCAGCAAGCCGAGCCCGCCGCCCGCCAGCAGGCCGATGCTGACCGCAATCACGCCGACCAGAATGGAATTGCGCGCGCCGACCAGCAGCAGTGAAGACACGTCGCGGCCAAACGGGTCAGTGCCCAACCAATGCGCCGCGCTTGGTTTTTGCAGCTTCATCGCCATGTCGATCTCGTACGGCGACCATGGTGTCCACACCAGCGAAAGTGCCGCTGCCAGTACCAGCAGCAGCGTGAGAATCGCGCCGACCACAAAACTGCGGTGTCGAAATATCCTCACGCCAGCTGCCTCATACGTCGCTGGCCTTTACCCGCGGGTCGATCACGGCATACAACACGTCCACGACAAAATTCACCACCACCACCAGGGTGGCCAGCAACATGACGCAGTTGCGCACCACGATCAAGTCCCGGTTGGAGATGGCTTGGAAAATGAGGCGACCGAGTCCGGGCAGGTAAAACACGTTCTCCACCACGATGGTTCCCGCCAGCAACTCGGCGAATTGCAAACCCATGACCGTGATCACCGGAATCATCGCGTTGCGCAATACATGGCCCCAGACCGTGGCGCGTTGCGACAAGCCTTTGGCGCGCGCGGTACGCACAAAATCCTCACGCAGCACTTCGAGCACGCTGCTTCGGGTAATGCGCGCCAAAATGGCCGACTGCACCACTGCCAGGGAAATTGCCGGCAGCAGCAGCGCCTTGAGGCCTTCCAGCACGCCGTCTTCCCATCCCGGGAAACCACCGGCGGAAAACCACTGAAGGTGCACTGAAAACAGCAAAATCAGCAAAATCGCAAACCAGAAATTGGGTATGGCGATGCCAACCTGAGTCAGGCCCATCAAGCCCACATCACCGAATTTGTTGTGGCGCATGGCGGCGTAAACGCCAGCGCAGAGTGCCAGAAGCGTCGTCAGAGACATGGCAATCAGGGCCAGCGGGAATGTCAGTGCCAACCGCTCCAGAAGCAGGTCCAGCACCGGCGAGCTGTAGGCGTAGCTGTTGCCCAGGTCGCCCGTCAACATCCCGCCCATCCAGCTCAGGTAACGCTCCAGGGGCGGGCGGTCCAGGCCGAGTTTGGCAGCCAGAGCCCTTACGGCTTCAGGTGAGGCGTCCGGCCCCATCATGATGAGCGCGGCGTCACCGGGCAGGATTTCCAGCACCAGAAAAACGACGATGGATGCGCCAACCAGGGTGGCGATCAGGGTGGAGAGTCGTTTGAGGAGGAAGAGGCCCATCGGAGGAATACTTTGGCCTCCATTATGGGCAAAAGCCTGGGGGGATAATCGGGTGCATGGCCCTGATCATCACCGACGAATGCATCAATTGCGACGTGTGCGAGCCCGAATGCCCGAACGACGCCATCTTCATGGGCATCGAGATTTACGAGATCGACCCGCGCAAATGCACCGAATGTGTCGGGCATTTTGACGAGCCGCAGTGCGTTCAGGTGTGCCCGGTGGCGTGTATTCCGCTGAACCCGGATTTTGTCGAAGACAACGAGACCCTGTGGCAGAAATACCGGCGGCTGCAGGCTGAGGCGAATTCGAAGGCGGCCACTTAAGGTTTTGCGGGCTTGGCGGGTTTTGCGGTCTTTTCGGGCTTTATTTTTTTGCCGGCAAAGGGTTTGAAAGGCGTGCGGTAGATTTTCTTTTTGGCCGCCTCGGCTTTTTCGCCAGCCTTGTCGAGCCGAATTTGAGCTTGTTCGCGACGTTCGCGCTGGTTGCGCTCGGAGGCCAAATTTTGGGCCGCTTTTTCACTGTCACGTGTTGATTTGTCGGCCTGTTCTTTTTGTTGGGCGGTGCGCTGGTCTTGGGTGTCGATCACTTTGCCCGCCTCGCACGGCGTTTGGCTGTAACTGTTGCCGCACTTGTAGGTGGTTTGCGCGTTGACACTGCCGAGCGCCAAAGCGCTCAGCATGAAGCACAACAAGCGCTGGCAGAACAATGCTTTCATCATGATTCCTGATTGGGCTCTGATTGGGGTGGTTTCGATGGCTTCGGGCGTGGCGCTTTATCGGTGTGCACCAGCATGGTGGCTTTGTCCATTTCGCCGTCCACAAAATGGGGGAAGGCCTTAAGCGCGCGGTCAATGCTTTGCTCGATCGCGATTTTGTGGTCCAGCGACGGTTTTTTAAGCACCCAGTGGATCACTTCCGACTTCACGCCCGGGTGGCCGATGCCCAGACGAAGGCGCCAGTATTCGCCGGTGCCCAGTTGATCAAAAATATCGCGCAAACCATTGTGGGTGCCACGGCTGCCGCCGAACTTCAGCTTGGCCTGGCCGGGGACGATGTCGAGTTCGTCGTACGCGACCAGGATTTCGGCGGGCGCGATCTTGAAAAACCGGGCCAGCGACGCGACCGATTTGCCGCTGAGGTTCATGAAGGTCTGCGGTTTGAGCAGCCAGATGGTCTGACCTTGAACCGTGGTTCGGGCCAACATGCCGTGGTGGCTTTTCTCCATCACCAGGTGGACTTTGAGGTCACGGGCCAGCGCGTCGATCCACCAGAACCCGGCATTGTGGCGCGTGGCTTCGTATTCCGGTCCGGGGTTGCCCAGGCCAACAAAGAGTTTGATCATTCGACCGTGATTAAAACAAAACGGCCCGCAGCGAGCGGGCCGTTGAAGCGTCAGCCCAAGAAATTATTTCTTGGCAGGGGCTTTGGCAGCGGGTGCAGCGGCCTTTGCTGCAGGAGCCGCTTTGCCGGCGGGGGCAGCAGCAGCTTTGGCGCCAGCGGCTGGGGCGGCCGCAGCACCTGCAGCGGGAGCCGCAGCGGCGGCGTCAGCGGCGACGGGCTCGGCGCCGCCGATCATCACCACAGAGACCAGCACCGGGTTTTTCTTGCCGTGGGTGACAGCGGTCACGCCATCGGGCAGCGTGATGTCGTCCAGATGCAATGAGACGCCCTTTTTCAGGCCGCTCAGGTCAACCGCGATGAATTCGGGCAGGTTGGCTGGCAGACACTTGATGTCAATCTCGGTCAACACGTGGTTGGCGATGCAACCGTCAAACTTGATGGCTTGCGAATTTTCTTCGCCGCTGAAGTGCAGTGGCACTTTCATGTGCAACGTGGTATTGGCATCGACACGCTGGAAGTCAATGTGCTGCACGAAAGGTTTGTAGGGGTGCATCTGCACGTCACGCAGCAAAACCTTGCTGTCTTTGCCGGCCACTTCCATGTCCAGGATGGTGGAATGGAAAGTTTCCTTTTTCAGGGCGTGCCACAGGGCATTGTGGTCCAGCTCGATGAGCAGGGGCTCGCCGGAGCCTCCGTAAACGATACCGGGCGTGCGGCCCGAAATGCGCAGACGGCGGCTCGCACCCGTACCTTGCTTGGCGCGCTCAAAAGCGACGAATTTCATAATCTAACTCCAAAATGGGAGTCCACCGCGACCAGTGTGACTCCTGCTTAAAAAGACCCCTTTACAGAGGCCGGCTTTTTGCCCGGACTGTCAAAACTGTCTAAAACAGGTTCTCCTGATCCGAAAACAAACTCATGACCGACTCACCCTTGGCGATGCGCGCGATCGTCTCTGCGATCAACGGCGCCACGGTGAGCTGGCGGATTTTCTGGCAGCTGCGGGCCGACTTGCTCAAAGGGATGGTGTCCGTCACCACCACTTCATCGAGTGCCGTTCCGTTGCCCAGGCGTTCAATGGCGGGGCCGGAAAAAATGGCGTGGGTGCAATAGGCGTAGACCTTTTTTGCGCCGCGTTCCTTGAGCACCTCGGCGGCCTTGACCAGCGTGCCTGCGGTATCGATCATGTCGTCCATGATGACGCAGTTGCGCCCGTCGATCTCGCCGATCACGTGCATCACCTCAGACACATTGGCCTTGGGGCGGCGTTTGTCGATGATGGCCATGTCGCAGCCGAGCTGCTTGGCCAGGGCGCGCGCGCGCACAACGCCACCGACGTCGGGCGAGACGACGATCAGGTCGTCGTATTTCTTCTGGCGCAGATCGCCCAGCAAAACCGGCGAGGCGTAGATGTTGTCCACCGGGATGTCAAAAAAGCCCTGGATCTGGTCGGCGTGCAGGTCCATCGTCAAGACCCGCGCAACACCCACAGCCTGCAGCATGTTGGCCACCACTTTGGCGGTGATCGGCACACGGGCCGAGCGCGGGCGGCGGTCTTGCCGGGCGTAACCGAAATACGGGATGACGGCGCTGATGCGTTCAGCCGAGGCGCGTTTGAGCGCGTCGACCATGATCAGCAGTTCCATCAGGTTCTCGTTGGTGGGCGCGCAGGTGCTTTGCACCACGAAGACATCGCGCGCGCGCACGTTCTGGTTGATTTCAACCGTCACTTCGCCATCTGAAAAGCGCCCCACGGTCGCCGCACCCAGCGAAATGCCGAGGTGGTGCGCAATGTCGGCCGCCATGCGCGGATTCGCATTGCCGGTGAAGACCATGAAATCAGGGGGCTGCGGTGACTGCATGAAATTTCCAGCTTGAAGGGGAGCCTAAACGGTTGCATGAACACGGTTGCGTGAAACTTTGGCAGGGGAGGAAGGATTCGAACCTTCGCATGCTGGAATCAAAATCCAGTGCCTTAACCAACTTGGCGACTCCCCTACACCGGCAGGCAGCTTGCGGCTACCGGCCAAAACTTTTCAATTGACAAGCCCGGTTC
>JANNEZ010000418.1:0-30847 GCA_031379255.1 Rhodoferax sp.
TCGCCGCGCTGCTCGCGCTCCGCGAAGGGGTCCCCCACTTCGGCTACCTGGATGACGCGATGCTCGGGGATGTGTTTGGGCTGGAGATGGATGAGGTCGCCAGCGCGCCGCGTTCGGGCGCCAGGAAACCGACTGTCAAGAAGGCAATGGTCAAGAAGCCTATAACCGACGAGGGCGCGGCGAAAAAAGGTGCAACCCAGAAGCCTGCGTTTCAGAAGCCTGCGCCCGTGAAGCCTGCAGCCAAGAAGGCTGCTGTCAAGAAAGGTGCCGCAAAGAAGGTATTGGCACGACAGCCCGCATTGTCAAAACCTGCTCGACAGGGCGTCGCTGCGAAAAAGCCGTCCGCCAAACGGCCGCTTAAAAACACTGTGAAAAAGCCTGTGAAGATGCCAGTGAAGAAGCTGAAAACGTAAAACAGGCAGCGGTTAAAAAATGTTAACACCAATGTTAACTAATGAGTTAAATTCAAGAATTTTGTGTATTTTTGAATAAAATTGGCATCCAAGTCTCGAATTAACTCAATAGTTTGCTATATATTATATAGCAACTTGCACGACCTTCGTCACGGGATAACAACCACCCCGACGGGGTTGGGTCCAGTCGGGATCGCTGCGCCCAGCGACGTAAGCGTCGATCCAGCGCCGCCAATGCTGAAGGCCGAGATCGTGTTGCTGACGTAATTGGTCACGTACAAATGTGTTCCAGATGGGTCTACCGTGACACCGCGCGGGTTGCTGCCCGCCGTGGCGGGCGAGCCGGAAACGGTCAAGGCGCCAGTGGTCTGGTTGATGGAAAAAACCGCGACATTGTTGCTGGTGCTGTCGCTGGTGGAGTACAGGAACTGCCCGCCCGGATGCACGGCCACCGACCAGGTGCCACCGCTGCTGGGCGGCGTGACACAGCCGACGGTGCTCAGCATCCCCGTGGTGGCGTTGATGCCAAGGGCGCAGATACCGCCGCTGCCGCTGACGACATAGGCAAACCGTCCCGTCGGGTCAATCACCAGGGCGTTGGCCGATGTGACCACGTTGGTGAGGCTTTGAATCTGTGTCAAGGCGCCCGTGGTGGTGTTCACACTGAAGGCGGTTAAAGCGAAATTGGACTGGTGGGCGGTATAGACGAAGTCCATCGTCGGGTGGGCGGCAATGGCATAAGGCAGGCCGTTTTGGGTAGACACAGCTGGACTGCCCGCCAGCACGCCACTGCCGTTGATCGCAAACGTCTGCACAGTATGGAAGCCGTAATTCGCGGTCCAGAGAAAACGGCCGAGCCTGTCCATGGCGATGCCATACGGGTTGTTGGAGCCGGGAGAACTCAGTGGAATCAGCGTGACCGCGCCGGTGGTGTTGTTGATGGCAAAAGAATTGATGGTGCCGCCGATGGCGTTGGCTACATAGGCGACGGTGTTGTTGGGCGCCACGGCAATACCCCAGGGCATGTTGCCGGCATTGACAGTGCTCAGGAACGACAGGGCGCCGGTTGACGGATTGGCGCGGTACACCGACAGGGCGTTGGTTCCGTTCGTCACGCCGCTGTTGGCCACCAGCACCAGCGGGCCGGAGGAGACGCAGGTCACCGCTACATTGGAGATATTGGCGTTGGTGACGGTGCCTGTTCCATTCGCCACGGAGCAGGTTGAGCCCGAGGGTTGCGTCAAAACCGTGACGGCGTAGTTGGTGTTCGCCGGGAGTTTTGTGGCAAAGCTGAAGGCGCCGCTGACCGTGAACGCGAGGTTGTCGCCGCCACTGTTCTGCAACACGAGCCCGGTGCCGACCAGGCCGCTTACGGTGCCGCCAATGCTGAAGGTCGGGATACAGGTGACCGCCACGTTCGTGACGTTGGCGCTGGCGGTGCCGCTGCCGTTCGCGACCGTGCAGGTCTGGCCTGCAGGCTGGGTGTTCACCGTCACGTTGTAGGGTGCGCCGATTCCCACCGTGTTGGAGAAGGTGAAATTGCCGCTCGCAGCAACCGGTGTGAAGTTTCCGCCGTTGTTCTGCAACACCAATCCAGCGCCCGTGAGGCCGCTGACCGTGCCGCCGACGCTGAAGAAGGCCGACGGCACGGGGACGTTGCTTGTCAACTGCAAACCGTCGCCAACGTAGGAGCTTCTGTAGTTGCTGTAGTCCCAACCTGTTACGGAGCCGTTGGTGCTGGAATGGGCAACTTCGGGGCAATCGTATTTGATGACCACCGCAAAACGGTTCTGCGCGGGCATGGTGTGGTCAAACGGGAAGTCGAAAGTTTCTGTGCCCACCCATTTGCTGCCACCAACACTAACTGTCAGCGTCGGCGTTTTGGTCTGGACAATGATTGGCAAGCTCCAGGTTCGGGTGGAAGAACCCACATAGGTGAAGCGGCGCAGCTCGGCGGTGACATTGGCGCAGTTGCCGCGCACGCCGAAGTTCGTCGTGAACCGCAAAATGGCCGCTTGGTCAACGCGGTGATCGCCGAGATCGCCGTTGACTTGGTTGCTGGACGAAGTCTGCACCAGAGCCTGCGCCGGCGTGGCGGTCAGATGCGCATAACTGCTGGCATGGGCGCACCAGAAAGGGTCGCTCGCCATGACCGTCGGGATGAAGCAGGCGGTCCCAATCAGTAAATTTGAAAAGCTGTTGCGTTGCCACTCGGCCATGCCATTGACCACCTGCGCATCCAGCAGTTTCCAGTCTTCGCCCTGGCTGGCCATGAAAACCAGTGGGGTCGTGGTGCCAACGGGCATGGGCGCCCGCACCGTGACGAGTTTGTTGAAGGTGATGCCGTGGGGCGTGAGTTCATAAACATAACCCGCCACCGGATAGGCCTCTGGCGCGGGCGGCGCGCCTGCGGACGAGCGCGCAATGCCGATGGTGGTGTCGGCGTTCAAGGCCCCGGCCGGGATGATGACCTGCACGCCATCCGGGCCGGTCAAGGTGCCACCGGCGGCGCCGATGACGGCATTGACCGAAGTGGCTGGAACAGGCGCGGTTCCTGAGCCACCGCCGCAGGAAATCAGCAGCGTGGTGGCTGCAGCGAGACACAGCCGGGAGAGCCGATTCAGCAATGCCGACCTGGGCTTGGCGGTGGTTTCCAAGGATCCAGGCAGGTGGTCTGTGGTTGACATGGCATCTCCTGTTGGGCTTTCGGGTGTGACGCCCACAGGTTACAAAATGTCAAAACATTGAAACAGTGCCGAAAGTCATTGTTTTGCAAAATCCAGCCAAGCCGCCGTGTCGCGTCTATCCTGATGGGTCGAGGAATTCCTTGAGGGGGTCATTTGAAGGGCATCAATACCTCAAAACGCCGTTGAACGTGGCAGGCGTCCCGTTGCCAATCACGGTGTTGACTAGGGTTACGGCTCCGGTTGCCACATTCACCGTGACACCAACGCAAGGTGGCGGAGAAAAGGGCAAGGGCGTACACAGCAGGGTGATCAAATGGGTCGGATCGTTCAGTCCGTAGAACATCGAATCGACAACACCGGTCACCGGGTGGAAGGTCACACCGAGACTTTGGGTGTACGTGGCATTGGGGTAGGTGTAATTTTCAACCCAGGAAGCAGTTACATGGCCGTCTTGATTCACGGCTCCAGGGGCGGTCCTGGTCTGCGGGCAAAATTTTCCGGCAAACGAGTTGGCGGGCGGGTTGGCAACAGTGGCCGAACCCAAACCTACGTCACAGACAGCCTGGAAGGTCAGGTCAAAATAATTTTGATAGGACTGTGCCGGGTTGGCACTGTCGGTGACCTGAAGATGCAGGTTGTAGCTGGCGGGCGTCGAGTTCGAGCCACTGAGCACACCGGTCGACGCATTCAGGCTGAACCCCGGTGGCAGCGTTCCGCTGGCCACGCTCCAGGCATAGGGCGGCGTGCCGCCGGATGCCGCCAGCGTGGTGCTGTAGGGAGTGTTCACTGTGGCGGCGGGAAGCGGGGAGGAGCTTGTGATCAGCAATGGCACGGTGCAGGTGACCGTGATGTTGGATACATTGGCGCTTGCCACGCCGCTGCCATTGGTGACGGCGCAGGTTCGGCCAGCCGGTGGTGTCAAAACAGCCACGTTGAAATTTCCGCCGGATACGATGCCCGTCGCAAAGGTGAAGTTTTGATTGGGGGCGACGCTGAGGGTGTCAGCGCCATTGTTTTGCAAAACGACCGCTCCGCCATTGTTGGTGTTGGCTTGGCCTCCCACGGTGTAGGTGGCCGGACCTGCCACGCAACTGACGGCTACGTTGCTCACAGTGGCGATGGCTGTGCCGCTGGCGTTTGCGACGGCGCAGGTTTGTCCGGCCGGCTGCGTCAGTACGCTGACGGCATACGGTGTGCCGCTGCCGACCGCGCCAGAGAAGCTGAAGTTGCCATTGGCGCTGATGGCCAGGTTGCCGCTTCCTGGGTTGGACAACACCAGGCCTGAGCCGGTAAGGCCACTGACGGTGCCACCGACGGTAAATGTCACGCTGGGTACGGGAATCGTGACCTTGAACGTCATCAAGTCGCCGCCGCTGTGGCGCGGTTTTCCGGGCCGGTTGCAGGAGAATGAATAACCGAAGGCGTGCGAACCGGTGGCGTTGATGGCGCTGTCCAGGTGGGAAAACGGCACCGCCACGGTAGTGCTGCCTACGCCTTTGCGGTAACTGCCACACGGCGTGCCGTCCAGGTTGGTGGCACCGGTGCAGGCGAAGGTGCCGCCGGGCAGGCTGAAAACCGTGGGGGTGAGTCCGACAGCTTGGTCAAAGACGGTGGTGGCCGGGTTGGCGGCTGTGACGGGCACGTCCGGGTTCCAGCGGATCAATTTGACGCGCGCGTTGACGCAGTCGGGCGCGGCACGGTAGTTCAGCGTCATATCCACGGTGGCTGCTTGCGTCACATTCCATGAGCCCGCGTTGCCGCTGAACAAGCCCAGGTTGCCGAACGCAGCGCGGGTGATGCCGCCCACCGGTGTAGCCGCAGCATTGGCCCCGCCCGAAGGGTAGGAGCAAGGGTACAAATCGGCCAGCGTGGCCGTGGCAGCGCAGGCCAGGCCGGCCATGCCCCAGGAGAAACTGTTGCGCGTCCATTCAGCCACGCCAGCAGTCACCGTGGCATCGATGGCCTGCCAGTCTTCGCCGGGGCTGGCCATGAAAAGCGCCGAACCATCGGCGCCGGTGGGAAGCGGCATGCGGATGGTGACCGGCAGGTTGAAGACCAGGTCGTGCGGCGTGAATTCGTAAGGGCTGCCCGCGATGGGGGTGTCGGCCAACGCGGCGGGCGCGCCAGCCGCCGATCGGGCGATGCCGATGGTGGTGTCGGCGTTCAAGGCCCCGGCCGGGATGATGACCTGCACGCCATCCGGGCCGGTCAAGGTGCCACCGGCGGCGCCGATGACGGCATTGACCGAAGTGGCTGGAACAGGCGCGGTTCCTGAGCCACCACCGCAGGAAACCAGCAGCGTGGTGGCTGCAGCGAGACACAGCCGGGAGAGCGGATTCAGGAATGCCGACCTGCGGATGGCCGCAGCTTCTGATGGTCCCGGCAAGTGGTCTGTGGTTGACATGGCATCTCCTGTTGGGCTTTCGGGTGTAACGCCCACAGGTTACAAAATGTCAAAGCATTGAAACAGTGCCGAAAGTCATAATTTGGGCGCAATCGCCGAAGCCAGCCAAGCCAGCAGCGCAGGCGCGGAAACCGGTTTGAACAGAACCGGCAGGTTGGAGTCCCGCACCCTTTGCAGCCGCTCGGGCGAGGTTTCACCCGTCACCAACAACAAGGGCAACTGTGGCGCATATCGTTTGCGCAGGCGCTGCGCCAGATCCAGGCCATCCACGCCGTTGGCCAGGCGGTAGTCGCACACCAGGGCTTCCAATGGCAAGGCGCCGGCGCCGGCTTGTGTGAAGGCGGCGACGGCCTGCCCCTCGTCCCGGGTCACCAGCACTTGTACGCCGTGTGCGTTCAACAGCGCCGCCATGGCGTCGCCAATGTCGGCTTCGTCCTCGATCAGCAGCACCCGCCTGGGCAAGACGAGCGGCAGGGATTCAGGCCCCAATGGCGGCGTTTTCTCAGCCAGGTCCGGCGCTGCGGTTTCGGAAATCGCCGGCGCCTGGGCCACGGGAACCTTCACCCGAAACCGGCTCCCATGGTTGAGCTTGGAATGCAGCGCTATTGGGTGATCCAGCAGTGCCGACAGGCGCCGCACGATCGACAGCCCAATGCCCAGGCCCTGGGTGCGGTCACGCCCCGGGTTGTTGACCTGGTAGAACTCCTGGAAGATCAGGTCCTGGTGTTCGGGCGCGATGCCGGCGCCGGTGTCGATCACGTCGATCCATACCGCTTCGCCGCGCGCGCGCGCCACCACCAGCACACCGCCTTGCGTGGTGTATTTGATGGCGTTTTCGACCAGGTTGGCCAGCAGGCGCTGCAACAGCTGCGCGTCGGTGCGCGCCCACAGGGGTGATGCGCGCAGGCGCAGCTGCAGGCCTTTCTCCTCGGCAAACGAGGCGAACACCTGGTTCACGGCTTGGAACACAGGGTTGAGCGCAACCGGTCGCACGTCGGGCACGATCACGCCGGCATCCAGCCGCGAGACGTCCAGCATGGTGTCCAACGACGTGCCCAACGCATTCACCGCTCGCATCAGGCGCGTGGCGTGGGTGTGTTGGGGCTGGCCCTGCAGGTCTTTTTCGAGCACGGCGCCAAAAAGGGCGATGGCATGCAGGGGTTGGCGCAAGTCATGGCTGGCCGAGGCGAAGAAGCGGGTCTTCTCCTCACTGATGCGCTGTGTCAGGGCGGCTTGTTGTGCCAGTTGCTCGGCCAGCGCCTCTTTCTCAAACCGCGCCAGCAAGGCGGAGGTGAGAAGGCGGTATTGCTGCCGCGCAAAATCCAGAGTGGCGCCAAGATGGATCGCGGCGAGCGCGGCCAGAACCAGGTGGGTGCTGGTGCCGCGCCACAGAAGCGCGCCAATCAGGCCCAACACCATCGGCAGGATGAAACACAGCAGCGAAGGCCAGCGCGCGCCCACTGCCGGCACGCCGCCGCTGGCCAGACCGAGCATGACCAGCATCATCAGGCTGGTCATGGCCAGATCATCCGCCGGCATGAACATCCACGGGGCCAGGCCCCAGACCGCGCTGTAGACAAAGATCAGCTGGTAGTGGCGTTTGGCCCAGAATTCGCTGCGCTGGCTGGCCAGAGGGTCGCTGTAAAAAGCTGAATAAAGCGGGCGGCGCATCAGCAAGGCGACGTTCATCGCCATCCAGCCCAGCGCCCAGGGATCACGCAGCCGCCAGTAGAAAATGCCGCTCAGGGCACAGGCCAGCAAGGTGCCGGTGATGGTGGAATTGAGCGAGGTCGCGTACAGCGCGGCCACCTGCTCGCGCAGCACACGTGCAGCGGTTTCGCGGCTTTGGGGCGGGGCGGTCGCTGGATTCACCGGGCCAGTCTACCCGCGCCGGTCTGGACTATCGCCATGTCCAAGCCTATCAACGCAACTGGCTGATGAGCTGCGCACGCGAGCGGACACCGAACATCAGCAGCAGCGTCGAAACGTGGTTTTTCACAGTGCCTTCGCTCAAGTGGGCGCGTGCCGCGATGTCGCGGTTGGACAGGCCTGTGAGTATCCAGTCCAGCAGCTCGGCCTGGCGCGTGGTGAGGCGCACACTCTGCGCGGGACCGTTGCCGGCGCCGGCAATTTGCACTACACGGGCTGGGTTGTTGTCCCGCTCGGGGGCGGCCGGCAGGCCCGCAGCGGAAGCGGTGTGGTTGAGCAGGCCCAAGGAGCGGACATAACGCACCACGTCCTGCAGGTCGCCTGATTTGGTCAGGTAGGCGCGCGCCCCGCGGGCCAGGGCTTCGCGCACCAAGGCAGGATCGCTCTCACCCGAGAGCACCACCACGGGCGCTGCGGGAAAACGCGCGAGAAACGCGGTCAAGCCCGAGAGGCCATGGGCATCGGGCAAGTGCAGGTCAAGCAGCACCAGGCCAATGCTGGACTGCTCTGCGGCGTAAACATCGAGCGCGCCTTTGAGCGTGCGGGCTTCAAACACCCTGACCGTTTTGGCGTTCGCCGCCGCCTGGGCCTGCACCAGGCTCTGCAAGCCCAGGCGCACCAACTCATGGTCGTCCACCACCAACAGCCCGGCGGGGCTGTTGGCGTCAAACCGGACCGGTGATTCGGCGCCATTCATGGCTGCATACTAATGCCGCCCAAGCGCTTGCGGGAGTGAAGAAAGTCATGGTGAAGAAAGTCATGGTTAAGAAAGTCATGGGTAGAGCGCCGCGACAGACGCACCCTGGATGCCGTGGCGCAGCAGGGCGCTGGCGACAAAGCCGTTGGCTTTCATGCTTTCGACAAAGCGGCGCAAATAAATTGTCGCGTCTTCGCCGAGCGATTTCCGGCAACCCATGGCTTGCTGGATGACCATGAAGTGTCCGGGCAGCAAACGCAGCTTCGGGTTTTTGAAGGTTTCGGCTTCCAGCATCTGGCGGATGCCAGCCAACACCTCCAGATTCTGGCCCTCAAAAGCGGCCATCGCGCCCGGCGCTCCATCACACCGGACGATCTGGGCGGCTTGCAGCGCACGGCTCAGAAAAAGGTCGTAGGCGCTGCCTTGGCCGACAGCGACGCGATGGGCTGCGGCGTCCACCGCGCTGTTGTCTTGCAGCGGTGAAAGGGCGCGAACCAGGTAACTGCCTTCAATCAACTCATAGGGCGCGGTGAAGACGATGCTTTCGCCACGCAGCGGGTCGATGGCGAAGAAGCCGACGTCAGCCCGCCCGCTGGCCACTGCGTCGACCGACTTGGCTGCGCCGTCAACCACGGCCAGTTCCAGCGCCACGCCGAGTTGGCGCGCCAGCTCGGTGGCCAGATCGACAGAGACACCCACCGCTTGACCGGTGGGTGGGTCGCTGTTCGCGAGGATCGGGTTGCCCAGATTGATGGCGGCGCGCAGCCGGCCGGTGGGAGCGAAGAGCTGGGCAGGGATGGATGCAGATGGCACGGTGTGGAGGTTCAGGTTCAACTGGAGAGGCGCCGATGGATAATTGCTATAATATTAATAGCAATAAATGACCATTTCACGTGACTTGAAACGTTAAAAAGCTTGATTTTTCAGAAAAATCACCAGTTTTTCCAAAAATGTTAATACCCATGTTAATTATTGACCTAAAATTAACATGGGTGTTAATTATTGAGAAAAACACCGGCCGTCTTGATTCCCGCGACCGTCAACAGCAGCGAACCGAACAGGTGCAGCGCCGCCGTGCCCAGCGCCAGGCCATAACGCTGCTGTTGCAACATCGCGACGACTTCCGCCGAGAAACTGGAGAAGGTGGTGAGCGCGCCCAAAAAGCCGGTGACCAGCGCCAGCCGCCAGACCGGGTCGAGCTGCGGCAGAGCCTGGAACACGGCGACACAGATGCCAACCAGATAACCGCCGACCAGGTTGGCCGCCAGGGTGCCCATGGGCATCGCCGCCAGCGGGTTGAGCCATAACGCCAGGCCCCAGCGCGCCATCGCTCCTGCAGAGGCGCCAATACAAACCGCCAAGACCGAAATCACTTCTCCTTGCCCATCATCAGGTCTGGCAGGTAGGTGACGATCTGCGGAAAAACCGTCACCAGCACGATGCACACCACCAGGCAACCAAAAAACGGAATCGCCGCGCGGGCGATGGTGTTGCTGTCTTTGCCGGTCATGTTTTGCAACACGAAGAGGTTGAAACCCACCGGCGGTGTGACCTCGGCGATCTCCACCAAGAGCACGATGAAAATGCCAAACCAGATCAGATCGAAACCGGCCTTTTGGATCATGGGCAAGACCACGGCGCTGGTCAGCACGATCATGCTGATGCCGTCCAGCGCGGTGCCCAAAATCAGGTAAATCACGGTCAACATGCCGATCAGCGCATAAGGCGAAAGGTTCATGGCGTTGACCCACTCGGCCAGTTCGCGCGGGATGCCGGTGAAGGCCATGGTCTTGGTCAAAAACGCGGCGCCGGCCAGGATGAACATGATCATGCAACTGGTGCGGGTGGTGCCCATCAGGCCGTCCCAGAAGTTTTGCCAGGTGAGGGACCGTGTGGACGCGGCAATCGCCAGCGACCCCAAGACGCCGTAGGCCGCGCAGTCGGTGGCGGTGGCCCAGCCGGCCACCAGCACCCAGACGATGAAAACGATCAACAGCGCGCAGGGGATCAGGCTGCCGCTCAGTCGCAACTTCTCCACAAAGGTGGTGGGCGGCTCGGGCGGTGGCACTTTGTGCGGGTTGCGCAGGCTCCACCAGATGATGTAGCCGCTGAACAGCGCCATCAACAAAAAGCCCGGCAGGAACCCGGCCAGGAAGATGCGGATGATCGAAGCGTCTGCCGCCACGGCATACACCACCATGGTGATGGATGGCGGAATCAGGATGCCCAGAGTGCCCGCCGTGGCCAGTGAACCCAGCGCGATGTTTTCGTCGTAGCCGCGGCGTTTGAGTTCGGGCAACGCGACTTTGCTGATGGTGGCGCAGGTAGCGGCTGAAGACCCCGACACCGAGCCAAAAATGCCGCAGCCCAGAATGGTGGTGTGCATCAGCCGACCCGGAATGCGGTTCAGCCAGGGCGCAAGGCCGGTGAACATCTGCTCCGAGAGCCGCGTGCGAAACAAAATTTCTCCCATCCAGATGAAGAGCGGCAGGGCGGCCAGTTCCCACGACGCGTTGGATTCCCAAAACGCGGAGAACAGGTTTTTGCCCGGCTGGGTGGTGGTGAAGAAGGCCTGGCCGATCCAGCCGACGATGGCCAGTGTCATGGCGATCCAGACGCCGCCGGCCAGCAGCAGCAACATGATGAGCAGCAACAGGCCGCCGATGGCGATCAGGCTCACAAGGCCTTCCTCAAGTTCTGCAGGTTCGGCAAGTTCGCCAAGTTCATCAGGATTGGGCCAATCACCCGTGAAGCATCAGAGGTCTTCAGAATAATCCCCCCGCGCGTGACGCTCCTGCACCTTCTTCACATAGGTGGGCACGCCGCCGCGCAACACAATGACAAGTTCGTCCAGAACCGCCAGCAGGAACAGGAAGGAGCCGATGACAAAACTCATCTGCACCGTCCAGATCGGGATGACCACCATGCCGCCGGCAATGTCGTTGAACTGGTAACTCTCGAGTGTGAAACGCGCCGCCCACCAGGCCAGGTAAGCCACAGCCAGCGCTGCGATGCAGAGCGAGACGATTTCAAAAAAACGCTGCGCGGGCGGACTCAACTTTTCCATCAACAGCGACACCCGCACGAAGTCGCCATGTTTGAAAGCATGCGCCATGGCAAAGAAAGAGGCTGCCGCGCAACTCCAGGAGACGATGTCGTTCACGCCGCCAACGCGCCAGCCAGCCATGCGGCCAACACTGGCGCCAATCATCAACAGGAATATCGCCAGAATGAAGAGCGCCGCCAGCCGCCCGGTCCATTCAAACAGGGCATCGAGCAGGCGGCGCATTGTGGGTTTGGCGAATGGCAGGCGGATTATTTGCGGAACGCGTCAACGACGGCTTGCCCGTCCGCGCCGGATTTTTTCAGCCAGTCAGCCAGCATCACGTCGCCGACTTTTTTCAAATCGCCCGTCAAAGCGGCTGTGGGGGTCACAATGTTCATGCCCTTGGCTTTGAGCTGGTCCAGGTACCAGCCGTTTTTTTCCTCGCTGGTTTTCCAGCCGCGCACTTCGGCGTCTGAGGCGGCTTTCAGCACTGCGTCCTGCGTGGGTTTGTCCAGGGCGCCAAAGGCCGCGTTGTTGACGATGATGGCGTTTTTGGGCAGCCAGGCCTGGGTGTTGTACCAGTTCTTGATGTGTTCGTAAGTTTTCGAGTCAAAGCCGGTGGAGCCCGACGACATGTAGGAGTCAATCACGCCCGTGGCCATGGCCTGCGAAAGCTCAGCCGCCTGGATCTGCACCGGCTGCGCGCCCACCAGTTCGGCGATTTTGGCCGTAGCCGGACTGTAAGCGCGCCATTTCAGGCCCTTCATGTCGGCAGCGGAGTTGAGTTGTTTGTTGGCGTAAATGCCTTGTGGCGGCCATGGCACGGCATACAGCAATTTCATGCCTTGGGCCGCCAGCAGCTTGTCCAGCGCGGGGCGTTGCGCCTTGTAGAGTTTCATCGAGTCGGCATAACCCGTGGCCAAAAAAGGCAGGCCATCAGCGCCATAAATCGGGTTCTCGTTTTCAAAGTTGACCAGCAGCACTTCGCCGATCTGCGCCTGGCCCCCCTGCACGGCGCGTTTGATCTCGGGCGCTTTGAAGAGCGAGGCGTTGGCGTGCACCTGGATTTTGAGTTTGCCGCCGGATGCCTTCTCAACGTCATTGGCGAACAGCACCAGGTTCTCGGTGTGGAAGTTGCCAGCGGCGTAAGCGGCGGGCAGGTCCCATTTGGTTTGGGCGAAAGCGATGCCGGACAGCGCCACCGAGGCGGCTGCAGCGGCTGTCAATGCGAATTGGCGACGTTTCATGGGGGCTCCAAAAAAGGGGGTGGGCGATGCGGCAACTGTAGTGGGGAATCCGGGCCGCATGATCGGTGTTTTCCCTAAACGTCAACAAAATGTCAACAAAACATTGTTTAACTGTCTACAATTTTTGAATGGCAAAAAAAGCAACTGAACCTGTTTCGCCCATTGTGTCGTCTGCGCATTTGGTGTCGCCCAGAAGCGCCGAGATGAGCGAGTTTGAATTTGGCCTGATCGTGGCAGGCAACGCCTTCCACCGCTGGATCGTGCACTGCATGAGCGCGGCCGGCCTGAAGGACCTGATGCCGCTGGACGTGCTGGTGCTGCACCACGTCACGCACCGGGCACGCAACAAGCGCCTGGCCGACATCTGTTTCATCATGAACGTGGAAGACACCCACCTCATCAACTATTCGCTGAAAAAGCTGCAAAACCTGGGGGTTGTGGTGTCCAGCAAAAGCGGCAAAGACGTGACCTATTCGTCAACCGAAGTGGGCCGCGAAGCCGTGGAGCGGTACCGCGCCATTCGCGAATCCTGTCTGATCGACGCGCTCAACGCCGATGACGGCCTGAACCGCGACATTGGCGAACTGGCGCGGCTCTTGCGCCTGCTCTCGGGTATTTACGATCAGGCGGCGCGCAGCGCGGCCAGCCTGTAGGCGCGCAGCAGGCTCATGGCGTTTGTCGGTGTACTGATGCTGGAGACGCGGTTTCCGCGCCCGCCAGGTGATATTGGCAACCCGGCCACGTTTGCCCGCCTGGGCATCCCGGTGCGATACCAGGTGGTGCCGGGAGCGAGCCCCGAGCGCGTGGTGCGCCGGGCCGACGCGGCGCTGCTGCCCTGTTTCCTTGAAGCGGCGCAGGGTCTGGTGTCGCAAGGGGCCACCCTGATCACCACGAGTTGCGGTTTTCTGGCGCCATTCCAGGCCGAGATGCAGGCGGCTGTTGCCGTGCCGGTGTTGACCTCGAGCCTCTTGTGGATTCGGCGCCTGCGGTCGCCGTGCGCGGTGTTGACCATCGATGCCTACGCTCTGACTGCCATGCATCTGCTCGCCGCCGGCGCTGCGCCAGACACGCCGGCCGGCGGCGTCGCGCAAGGCTGCGAATTCCAGGCAAAGATTTTGGGCAATGTGGACACACTTGACCTGCGGCAGGCAGGGCGCGACGTTGTTGAGGCTGCCATGAAGCTGGTCGCGCGATTTCCGGCCACACAAACCCTTGTGCTGGAATGCACCAACATGCCGCCCTATGCTGACGCCGTCGCAGAAGCTACCGGCAGGCGCGTGGAACACATCATGACATTGATCGAGAAATTATGGACGCATTGACGCATCGGGACAGACGTTGGCAGTTCTGGGTGGACCGCGGCGGCACCTTCACCGACGTGATTGGCAAGCGGCCCAATGCCGATGGCAGCTACAGCCTGCTGACGCACAAACTGCTGTCTGAAAACCCGGAGCATTACCGGGACGCCGCCGTCGCCGGCATCCGTCATTTGCTGGGTTTGCGCAAGAACGAAGCGGTCACACCGGCGCAGGTGGAATGCGTGAAGATGGGGACAACAGTGGCCACCAATGCCTTGCTGGAGCGCAAGGGCGAACCGACGCTGTTGGTGACAACCCGCGGGTTTCGTGATGCGCTGCGCATCGCCTACCAAAACCGGCCGCGCCTGTTTGACCGCCAGATCGCGCTGCCCGAGTTGCTTTACTGCGATGTGGTGGAGGCGCGGGAGCGCATGGACGCCCACGGGGACGTGATCGAAGCGCTGGACGAATCGAAGCTGCGCGACGATCTTTTGACGCATTTCGCCGGTGGTCTGCGCAGTGTTGCGATTGTTTTCATGCACGGCTACCGCTACACGGAGCATGAAATGGCGGCGCGGCGCATCGCAGCAGAAGTGGGTTTCACGCAGATCAGCACGTCGCACGAAACCAGCCCGATGATGAAGTTTGTCAGCCGAGGCGACACCACGGTGGTCGACGCCTACCTGTCGCCCATCTTGCGGCGATACGTCGAGCAGGTTGCGGGTGACATGCCGGGCGTCAAACTGTTTTTCATGCAGTCCAGCGGCGGGCTTGCAGACGCCTGGGCGTTCCAGGGCAAAGACGCCATTTTGAGCGGTCCGGCCGGCGGCATCGTGGGGATGGCGCGTACGGCAGCCATTGCAGGGCACGCGAAGGTGATTGGTTTCGACATGGGCGGCACATCCACCGATGTCTCCCACTATGCCGGCGAATTCGAGCGCGAGTTCGAAACCCAGGTGGCCGGTGTGCGCATGCGTGCGCCCATGATGAGCATCCACACCGTGGCGGCCGGGGGGGGATCGGTGCTGGCGTTTGACGGCGCGCGGTTTCGGGTCGGCCCCCAAAGTGCGGGCGCCAACCCGGGCCCGGCGAGTTACCGCCGTGGCGGCCCGCTGGCCGTGACCGACGCCAACGTGATGGTTGGCAAAGTGCAGCCGCGGTATTTCCCCAAGGTGTTTGGCCCGCAGGCCGATGAAGCGCTGGACGACGCGGTGGTGCGCGAAAAGTTTGACGCGCTCGCAGCCCGGACCGGGCGCTGCGCCGAAGAGGTGGCCGAGGGCTTCATCAACATCGCGGTGCAACAAATGGCCAACGCCATCAAGAAAATTTCGGTGGCGCGCGGGTATGACGTGACGCGCTACACCCTGCAGTGTTTTGGTGGCGCGGGAGGTCAACACGCGTGTCTGGTGGCTGACGCCTTGGGCATGACCTGCGTGTTGGCGCACCCGCTGGCAGGCGTGTTGTCGGCCTACGGCATGGGGCTGGCCGACCAGTCCGTGATTCGTGAAAAAGCCATTGAGCTCAAGCTTGCGCCCGACGCGTTGCCCCAAATCGCGTCAACGCTGGATGAACTGGCCCAGGCAGCGCAGAGCGAGCTCGAACGCCAGCTGGCGGGCCGCGGCGGTATGGTTACGCACCGCCGCGCGCATGTGCGTTATGAAGGCAGTGATTCAGCGCTCATTGTTCCCTTCGGAAATGCGACCGAGATACAGGCCCGTTTTGAATCCGCCTACCGCCAGCGGTTCGCGTTTCTGATGCAGGGCAAGGGACTGGTTGTGGAAGCGGTTTCCGTGGAAGCGGTGGTTGCGGGTGACGCGCCCGAAGAACCCCGACTGCCGGCCCACGAACCCCGGACCGTTCCCCGGCGCGAAACCGTCAGAATGTTTTCAGGTGGCCAATGGCATGAAGCGGCATTGGTCGTGCGCGAGGATCTGGTTCGGGGGGACGCCATCACCGGCCCTGCCATCATCGCGGAGAAAAACGCCACCACGGTCGTTGAACCAGGCTGGGAGGCGACTCTCACGGAATTCAACCACCTGACCCTCGTGCGCCGCGCGCGCCGCGCTGTCACCTACGCAGCGGGCACCACCGCCGACCCAGTGCTGCTGGAGGTCTTCAACAACCTCTTCATGAACATTGCCGAGCAGATGGGGCTGCAACTGCAGAACACGGCGCTGTCGGTCAACATCAAGGAACGGCTGGACTTCAGCTGTGCGCTGTTTGACGCAAAGGGCAACCTGATCGCCAACGCGCCCCACATGCCGGTGCACCTGGGCTCCATGGGAGAGAGTATCAAGACGGTGATCCAGGCGAACGCAGGAACGATGCAACCGGGTGACGTTTATGTGCTGAACGATCCCTACCACGGGGGCACCCATCTGCCTGACATCACCGTGATTACCCCGGTCTATCTGCCAGAGGCGGGTGGTCTGGAACCCCTGTTTTATGTCGGATCGCGCGGGCATCATGCGGATGTCGGCGGGGTCACCCCGGGCTCCATGCCGCCGTTTTCCACCCGCATCGAAGAAGAGGGGGTGCAGATCAACAACGTGAAGCTGGTGGCGCAAGGCGTGTTGCGGGAGGCGCAGATGCTCGCGTTACTGGGCAGTGGGCAATACCCCTCACGCAATCCGCAGCAAAACATGGGTGACCTGAAGGCGCAAATTGCCGCCAACGAAAAGGGCGTGCAGGAGTTGCGCAAGATGGTCGACCAGTTTGGCCTGGACGTGGTGCAAGCCTACATGCGCCACGTGCAGGACAACGCGGAGGAGTCTGTGCGCCGGGTCATCACGCGTTTGAAAGACGGCGCCTTCACCTTGCCACTGGACAATGGATCGAAGATCCAGGTGGCGATTCGTGTAGACGCTGCCCGGCGCAGCGCGGAAGTTGACTTTACGGGAACCTCGGCGCAGCAGACCAACAACTTCAACGCGCCGACGGCCGTGTGCATGGCAGCGGTGTTGTACGTGTTTCGCACACTCGTGAACGACGACATCCCGCTCAATTCGGGCTGTCTCAAACCGTTGAACGTGATCATCCCCGAGGGGTCGATGCTGAACCCGGATCCGCCGGCATCGGTGGTGGCGGGCAACGTGGAGACTTCCAGTTGCATCACCAACGCGCTGTTTGGCGCCTTGGGGATCATGGCTGCCAGCCAGTGCACCATGAACAACTTCACTTTTGGGAATGCCCGGCACCAGTACTACGAAACGGTATCTGGAGGTTCAGGGGCCGGCGCGCTGATGGACAGTTCGGGAATCACTGTGGGCGGTTTCAGCGGCACGAGTGTGGTGCAAACCCACATGACAAATTCGCGCTTGACCGACCCCGAGGTGCTTGAGTTCCGGTTTCCGGCGCGCCTGGTGAGTTATGCAATACGCCACGGTTCGGGCGGGGCTGGCCGGTGGCCCGGTGGTAATGGCGGGGTGCGGCGGGTGATGTTTTTGGAGCCCATGAGCGCCAGCATTTTGTCGAACGGCCGCGTGAATGGCGCTTTCGGTATGGCAGGTGGCATGCCAGGCCAGGTTGGCATCAACCGGATTGTCCGTAGAGATGGCCGTGTTGAAGAGCTGGGGCATATTGGCCAGGCCGACATGCAGCCAGGCGACGTATTTGAGATCCATACGCCGGGTGGCGGTGGTTTTGGGAAGGTGCCAAACTGAGTCAACCCGCTAAGGGTTAACACGCGAGTTTGACCGTTTTGTGACTTTCGTCACGTATACAACAAGTGACAAATCATTGAAACTGTGACTTATTGCTGATGCATTTGGATGCAAGACTTCTAAACTTCCAGCAACAAATTCAGGAGGGCATCATGGTACTGTTCACGGCTTTGGTCATCGCGACCGCAGTGATTTTCTGTTTGGCGCTCGCGGCTTCGTCGTCGCCGGTTTATGGATTCAACGCCAAGAGCGAGTTGGCGGCTTTGGGAGATTCACCCGCCGAAGGAGAAACTTCCGCCGGGCCCAAGACCTTTGCAACTACCCATCAGGGTGTGGCGTCTGACAGCCAGCCCATTGTTTCGGCGGCGGGCATGCAGTAAACCGCGCCGCTAAACAAAAAACCCGCCGAGGCGGGTTTTTTGTTGACCATGCGCAGACAAGCCGCGCAATCTGGAAGAATTACTTCTTCGCGGTTTCTGCCTTGTCGTCTTTCTTGACGTCTTTGGCGGCAACTTTGGCGTCTTTCTTGTCGCTTGTGGCTGCTGCTGTGGCCTTGGCATCCTTGGCGTCGACCTTGTCAGTCTTGGCCGCTTTCTCGGCTTTGGGCGCCTTCTCTGCTGCGGCTGCGGCAGGTTTTTCGTCCTTTTTGGCTGCGACAGGTTTGTCGTCCTTCTTTGCCATTGCAGCGGCAGCGGGTTTTTCGTCTTTCTTCGCTGCAACAGGCTTGTCGTCTTTCTTGGAAGCAGCCGCTGCCTTGTAAGCCGCGCCGCCGACAGTCACGCCTTCGGCAGAGAACTTGGCCGCATTGCCTTCACCCACACCTTTGACGCGTTCGATCAGGTCATTCCAATCCTTGAAATTGCCTTTTTTGCGCTCGTCCAGGATCTTGCCGGAAATGCCAGGGCCAATACCCTTGATTCCGTCGAGTTCGGCGGCAGTTGCTTTGTTCACATCAACGGCAGCAAAAGCAGCAGCGGCAAACAACATGGCCAAAGTGGCCAGAATTTTCTTCAACATCAATTTACTCCTCAGGTTTATGGATAAGCACGGCCCCGGCGCGAATTCACGTTGGGGGTGAGCCCATAACGAGGGGCGTATTGCGCCGGTTGACGTACTTGAGAACAAATCCGTGCCCGGCGGCATTATCGGCGCATTTGCAACGCGGATTTCAGGCTTTTGCAGGTTTCGTTGCCAGGTGCGACAGGGGCTGGTTACCGGTCGTTGGACAGCCAATGCACATATTTTTCTACGCCTGCAACCACGTCTGAAAACGCGAGATTGCAGCCGGTTGCCCGCAGCTGCGACAGGTCTGCCTGGGTATGACACTGGTATTTTCCGCGCAAGGCCTCGGGAAATGGAACGTATTCGACCTTCCCAACCGCGACCGCCTGCTCAAGCGTCAAAAACGGTTCATTTTTCAAGGCCCTGAGCGTGTTGACGACGGCCAGGGCCACGTCATTGAACGGTTGCGCACGCCCGGTGCCCAGATTGAAAATGCCCGATTTGGCCGGATTGTCGAAAAACCACAGATTGACATTGACAACATCGTCGACAAAGACAAAGTCGCGCATTTGTTCGCCAGGGCGGTATCCGCCATACTCTCCAAAAAGCTTGACCCGTCCGTCTGAGCTGAATTCGTTGAACTGATGAAACGCAACGCTGGCCATCCGGCCTTTGTGTTGTTCATGGGGGCCGTAGACATTGAAATACCGGAACCCCACCACCTGCCGCGCGGGGCTGTTGTCAACGGTTCTTCCTGCGGACCGATGGTGGCGGCGGACATACTGGTCAAAGAGCAATTTTGAGTACCCGTAAACGTTCAGGGGACGCTCAAATTGAGGTTCTTCGCGAAAGCTGGCAGACCCGCCATAGGTGGCTGCGGAAGAAGCGTAAAGCAGGCGCGCGCCCTGCAACTGGCTTGCGTTGAAAAGCCGGCAACTCAGGGTGTAGTTGTTGCCCATCATGAATTTGCCGTCAGCTTCCATCGTGTCACTGCAGGCGCCTTCGTGGAAGACCGCTTCCACTTTTCCATAGGCGCCGGCTTCGAATTGACTGTAGAACGTGTCTGCGTCCACGTAGTCGGCGATGCGAAGGTCAGCCAGGTTGCGGAATTTATCGCCCTGGGTCAGATCGTCAACGGCGATCACGTCGTGCAAGCCCCGGGCGTTCAGGCCCTTGATGATGTTGCAGCCGATAAAGCCAGCCGCGCCGGTTACGATGATTCTGGTCATGGTGGTGTGGGATCAGCGCGCTGAAAACAGCTCGTCATAACTGACGGTGGCGGTACCAAATTTTCCGACCACCATGCCCCCTGCCCGGTTGGCCAGTGGCATGGCGGCGCGCAAACTCAACCCGGCCGCTACAAAGGCGGCCAAGGTCGCGATCACTGTATCGCCAGCGCCAGTGACATCAAAAACTTCGCGCGCTTGCGCCTGCTCATGCAAACTGCCCTGGTCATCAAACAGGGTCATGCCTTCTTCGCTTCGGGTCAACAGGATCGCTTCAAGGCCAAGGGCAACGCGTAAATTTTCAACTTTGACCTTCAATTGGGATTCATCCTCCCAAGCGCCAATCACATGCTGCAGCTCCGCCCGGTTGGGGGTAATCACGTTGGCATTTTGATAACGTGAAAAATCGCTGCCCTTGGGATCAATCAGCACCGGCTTGCCCGCTGAGCGCGCTCTGGCAATCATGTCGCCGACGTGCGCGAGCCCGCCTTTGCCGTAGTCAGAGAACAGGACTGCATCGTGGGCGTGAAGCAGGCTGGCAAATGCGGTGCTTTGAGAGGCCAGAATTTCCGTCTTGGGCGTGTTTTCAAAATCCAGGCGGATCAATTGCTGCTGGCGTCCGATGACGCGCAGCTTGACTGTGGTTTTGAGGTGTTCGTCCCGACCGAAATGGGGTTCAATGCCCGTTTTGGCCACCAGGTTCTCGAGCTTGTGGCTGGCTTCGTCGTTGCCCACTACCGTGAGCAGCGATGCTTTGGCGCCCAAAGTGACAACGTTGAAGGCCACATTGGCGGCTGCGCCGATCCTCTCTTCTTCCCGGGTAACGCGAACAACCGGCACCGGCGCCTCCGGAGAAATGCGGTCGACCGCGCCAAACCAGTAGCGGTCGAGCATGGCGTCGCCAACCACCAGTACCCTGGATCGGGAAAGTTGCGCGCGGGTGATTGGTGCAAATGTCATTCGGTTCCAGATTCAGAGTTCTTCAACCCGCCTTGCAGGATAACTGTCCCAGGCCTGGCAGCCCGGGCATTGCCAGAAGTGTTGTTTGCCTTCAAAGCCGCAGGCGGCGCAACGGTACCGCGTCAGCGGCTTCACGGCATTGTCAAGGGCGCGTTGAACTTGCGGATGAAACTGTTCATGTTCCAGTTTTTCACCGGCAATCCATTTGGCTGCCGCAACCAGGGACGCTTCACGTTCCAGGTGGTGAACATACCAGTCCCTGGCATTCGTCGACGCGCCCCCCTGGGCAGCTTCGACCTTGACAATCGCTTCAAGCAGATCCAGTGAAGGCGCAGACGAATAGGCATTCTTGAGCAAGGCCAAAGCTTCACTTGCACGGTTACTTGCGATAGACGCCTGAGCCAGTTGGCCGGCAAACAGCGGCGCGGCGGGTGGGGAGGATTTCAGGGCCTGCACCAGGCAGTTGAAAGCGCCATTGGCATCGTCCATTTGCGTCAGCAGGCTGGCCATGTCCATGTGGGACCGGGGTGCGGATGGCGCAATCGATTGGGCTTGCCCGATCAGAGCCTTCGCATCGGCAAACTCAAGTTTGGCGATCCTGCTGGCTGCCAGTTCACACAAATAGTGCGCACGCCGCGCCGAGAAACTGCCCTGGCCCGAGTCTTCCAGTTTCGCTGCTATCAGTGCCGCCTTGGCCCAGTCACGCGATCGTTCGAAGGTGCCCAGGAGCGCCAGGCGCGCTTGGCCTTCAAAGGCTGTCCCCTCAAGTTTCTCCAGTGCGATTTCGGCGCGGTCCAACAGACCGGCTTTCAGAAAATCGAGCGCCAGCGCGTACTGGGCCCGGTCCCTGTCGCTTTGGCTCAAATCGCCACGTGACAGCAGGTGTTCGTGCACCCGGACCGCCCGTTCATACTCGCCACGCCGGCGGAACAGATTGCCAAGGGCGAAATGCAATTCGGACGTATCCGGGTCGTTTTGAACCGCTTCAATGAAGGCGTCGATGGCCTGGTCTTGTTGCTCGTTCAGCAGAAAGTTCAACCCCTTGAAATAGGCTTTGGGTGCGCGCCGGTTTTCAATGCGCATCTGGCGCACGTCCAGCCTTGACGCCAACCAGCCCAGCCCAAAGGCCAGCGGCAGGCCCAGCAGCAGCCAGGTTGCGTCAAATTCCATGCTCGGTGGTCGGCTTTGGGTTGACAGCGATCTGAGGGGATTTGGAGGCCAGCCGAATGGCCGCGCTTCTTTGGGCCCACCAACGTGGCACCATGGCCAATACGCCGACTGCCAATCCGGCGGCAAACGCCGTCAATACAACCAGCGCCAAGGGCATCTGCCAACGCGTGCCAAAGAAAAAATGGAGTGTGGCATCTTGCTGATTGTTAAGGGCAAAGGCAAAAAAGGTGAAAAAGATGGCGGCATAGAGCAGCCACTTGAACAACCGAGCCATCCGTTTCATGCCAATCCCCCATTTTTGGGAATTTTAGCCACTGCACCAGCGGCTTCAGGACTTGATGTCGGCGTTGATCTGGGCCGTGCGCTGGTCGACGGACTCGCGCAATGCTTTGCCGGGCTTGAAATGCGGCACCCGCTTTTCCGGAATCGCCACGCTCTCGCCGCTACGGGGATTGCGCCCAAGCCTTGGGGGGCGGCGGTTGATGGAGAAGCTTCCAAAGCCCCGGATTTCAATGCGATGACCGCGCACCAAAGCGTCGTTCATGGCATCAAGAATGGCCTTGACGGCGTATTCCGTGTCACGGTGAGTGAGTTGGGCAAATCGGTTGGCCAATTCTTCAACGAGGTCAGAGCGAGTCATCGAATGCAGATCCGTGGTCTGAGGAATGGTCAGGCACATCCCGGTCCAATCCGCCGATTTGCCGCCACTCCAAACGGACTTCCCGCCCACTGGAGTGACCGGCAAATGGCGGTCGAACCGGAATTTGGCCGGCCTTAACTGTTGTTGTCCAGCTTTGCGCGCAACAGGGCTCCGAGACTGGTCGTGCCGGCGTTTTCACGGGCAGACTGCTGGCTCAGGCTGGCCATGGCTTCGCTTTGATCGGCAGCATCTTTGGCCTTGATCGACAGCTGGATGTTGCGGGTCTTGCGGTCCACATTGACCACCACAGCGGTGACTTCGTCGCCTTCCTTGAGCACGTTGCGCGCGTCTTCCACGCGGTCGCGGCTGATCTCGGAGGCGCGCAGGTAACCGATGATGTCTTGCCCCAGATCGATCTCGGCGCCTTTGGGGTCAACAGTTTTGACCTTGCCGGTGACAACCTGGCCTTTGTCGTTGATCGACACGAATGTGGTGAACGGGTCGGAGTCAAGCTGTTTGATGCCCAGTGAAATGCGTTCGCGGTCCACGTCAACAGCCAGCACCAGGGCTTCGACTTCCTGGCCCTTTTTGAAGTTGCGCACAGCAGCTTCGCCGGTTTCGTTCCACGAGAGGTCGGACAAATGCACCAAGCCGTCGATGCCAGCCGCGAGGCCGACAAACACGCCGAAATCGGTGATGGATTTGATCGGACCCTTCACGCGATCGCCGCGTTTGGTGTTTTGCGCGAACTCTTGCCATGGGTTGGCCTTGCACTGCTTCATGCCCAGGCTGATGCGGCGTTTGTCTTCGTCGATTTCCAAAACCATGACTTCAACTTCGTCGCCTAAGGTGACCAGCTTGGACGGCGCGATGTTCTTGTTGGTCCAGTCCATCTCGGAGACGTGCACCAGGCCTTCGATGCCGGGCTCGAGCTCGACAAACGCGCCGTAGTCGGCGATGTTGGTGATCTTGCCGAACATGCGCGTGCCTTGCGGGTAACGGCGGTTCACGCCCATCCATGGGTCGTCGCCCATTTGTTTCAAGCCCAGCGAAACGCGGTTTTTCTCGGTGTCGAACTTCAGGATCTTGGCAGTGATTTCTTGCCCGGCGGTCACCACATCGGACGGGTGGCGCAAACGGCGCCAGGCCATGTCGGTGATGTGCAGAAGGCCGTCAATGCCGCCCAGGTCCACAAATGCGCCGTATTCGGTGATGTTTTTCACAACGCCCTGCACCACAGAACCTTCTTTGAGGGTCTGCATCAGCTTGGCGCGTTCTTCGCCCATCGAGGCTTCGACCACAGCGCGGCGCGACAACACGACGTTGTTGCGCTTGCGGTCGAGCTTGATGACCTTGAACTCCATCGTCTTGTTCTCGTACGGAGACAGGTCTTTGGTGGGACGTGTGTCAACCAGCGAGCCGGGCAGGAACGCGCGGATGCCGTTGACCAGAACGGTCAGGCCGCCCTTGACTTTGCCGCTGGTGGTGCCAGTGACAAATTCGCCGGATTCCAGCGATTTCTCCAGGCTCATCCAGGAGGCGAGACGTTTGGCGGTGTCGCGGCTGACGATGGTGTCGCCGTAACCGTTTTCCATGGCGACGATGGCCACAGAGACAAACTCACCGACCTGGCACTCGAGTTCACCCTTGTCGCTTTTGAACTCGGACAAAGGCACGTAAGCCTCAGACTTCAGGCCGGCGTTGACGACGACAAAGCTGTGCTCGATGCGAACGACTTCGGCGGTGACGACCTCGCCAATGCGGGTCTCCGAGCGTTTTTGGGATTCTTCAAATAGGGCTGCGAAAGATTCGGACATTTTTGCTGCAGGGTTGCCTGCGGGTTAAGTTGTTGAACCACATCACCGCACGCCTGATTGCGGCGCATTGATGGCGATGTGGGCCGGTTTTGACCGCCAGGGCTTCAAACGCTCAGTTTGAAACGAACGGCTGTCTGCTTTGCCACCAGTCCAGCACCTTTTTGACGGATTCTTCAACCGTTAAATCGGAGTTGTCCAGCAGCATCGCGTCTTCGGCCGGTTTCAGAGGTGCAATCAAACGGGTAGAGTCCCGCAGGTCGCGCGCTTCCAGATCCGCCCGAAGAGATGGGAGTATAGCCGGAATTCCCTTTGAAATCAACTGTTTATACCGCCTTTGCGCCCTGCATTCAGCGCTCGCGGTCAGAAACACCTTGAGTGGCGCGTTCGGGAAAATGATGGTGCCCATGTCGCGCCCATCAGCCACCAGCCCCGGCAGGCGCTGGAAACTGTGTTGCAGCTTTATCAATGCGTCGCGAACCATCGGGAAACCCGATACCCGGGACGCGTTCATGCCCGCGCCTTCCGTACGGATGGCGTCGCTGACGTTCTGGCCATTCAGCAGAACCTGACCATTTTCGAAGCGAATCTCCGATTCGCGCATCAGGCGGGCGATATCGCTCTGGTTGTCGAGTTCAAGCGGCAAGCCGGCGTTGACGGCAGCCAACCCGGCAATCCGGTACAGCGAGCCTGAATCCAGAAACCGGTACCCCAGGCGTTTCGCCAGCAAGGCGGCCAAGGTGCCTTTGCCCGATGCCGTTGGGCCATCCACACAAATCACCGGGATCTCCGCGAGGCTGGTTTCGACCACCGAAAACAGGGTTTCGAAATAATCAGGAAATGTTTTGCCGACGCATTTCGGATCAAGAATGCGCACCGGCAGTCGTGCCGGATTGAACGCCGCCAACGAGAAACACATCGCCATCCGATGGTCGTCATAGGTTTGGACATCGGCTGCCTTCCAGTCGATGACGGTCGCTGGTGGGGTGACGCGGATGAAGTCCGCGCCTTCCTCCACGCGCGCCCCCAATTTGCGCAGCTCGGCCGCCATGGCCGCGATACGATCCGTCTCCTTCACCCGCCAGCTGGCAATGTTGCGCAGGGTCGTCGTGCCACTGGCATACAGGGCCATGACCGCCAGCGTCATCGCCGCATCCGGGATGTGGTTGCAATCGAGGTCGATGGCCTGCAGGGGCCAGCGCCCGCTGGTCACCTCCAGCCAGTTGGGTCCGCCGCTCACCTGCGCGCCCATCCTGCGCGCCGCCTCTAGGAAGCGGATGTCGCCCTGAATCGAATCCAGTCCCACGCCTTCGATCCGGACTTTGCGCCCTTCAGGTCGTGATGCGATGGCGCCCAAGGCGATGAAATAACTTGCTGACGACGCATCGGCTTCGACAAACAAATCGCCCGGCGACTGCAATTGGCATCCCGCCGCAATGGTGAATTGTTGCCAGCCGTCCCGCTTGACGTCCACGCCAAACCGCGCCAACAGGTTCAAGGTGATTTCAATATAGGGTTTCGATATCAACTCGCCGACAATTTCAATGACCACGTCGCGTCCCGGCGACGGGCCGCCCCTAGCCGGGACAGCCCCCTCGGGGGGCAGCGATGACACGAAGTGCGGGAGCGTGGGGGCTTTTTTCGCGACCAGCGGCAGGGCCACCAGGAGCGCCGTGAGGAACTGGCTGGAAACGTCGCCCCGCACGCGGATCGGCTCGCCCAGCTTGAGGGACGGGCGGCCAATGTGAAGGGGCGGGTACCCATCCTCACCCAGGTACTCGATAAGGCAACCCAACTGCCGCAGGGCATCGACGAGGTCGCCGATCGGCCGCTCGTGCATTCTGGGCGCACCATGCAGCCGGAAATCACCGCCCAACACCGCCAAGGCAGCTGTCAGGGGGCGCATGGCCGTGCCGGCGTTGCCCATGAAAAGGTCGGCCCGTGAGTGGGTTTCTGGAATGGAGCCCCCCAAACCGGTGATTTCAACCACCTGGCCACGCTGCTGCACGCCACAACCGAGCTTGCGCAGGGCGTCCAGCATGACGCGCGTGTCATCCGAGTCCAGCAGGTCGTGCAGCCGGGTGGTGCCTGCACACAAGGCGGCGAGCAGCAAGACGCGGTTGGAGATGCTTTTGGAGCCCGGCAACACCACGGTGCCGCTGGCGCTGGCGAGCGGCGGAATATCGAGAAAATCGGTCGCAAACACGGCTGGCGCGCTGGAAAGGAGCGTGGAGGGCGCGCAGCGGCCGCTAACGCGGCCGGGTGCTGTTCATGGTCCAGTTGGCGCGGGCCAGACTGGCTTGGTCGATCAGGTCCTCCAGCGCTTCGGCGTTGCCACTGGAGATCATCAGCTCCAGGGCGTGCAGGTTGCGCTGGAAGATCTTGGACTGCTCCAGCAGTTCCTGCCGGTTGGAGATCAAGATGTCGCGCCAGACCTGCGGGTCGCTGGCGGCAATGCGCGTGAAGTCGCGAAAACCCGGCCCGGCCAATGAGAGGAAATCTGCGCCCGCCGG
Source organism: Rhodoferax sp. (assembly GCA_031379255.1). GTDB lineage: Bacteria > Pseudomonadota > Gammaproteobacteria > Burkholderiales > Burkholderiaceae_C > JANYCG01. The sequence goes on from JANNEZ010000418.1 coordinate 26,709, forward strand.
CTGCCCGGTGATGCCGTTCATCAGCGCAAAGGCGATCAAGTGCGGCAGGTGGCTGACGGCCGCGAAGGCGGAGTCGTGGTCTTCCGGGCTCATTTTGCCAACGCGGCAGCCCAGGCCCGTCCAGACCGCGACGGCCTTTTGCACCAGCTCGGGCGACGTGCGTTCAATCGGCGTGAGGATCACCTGCTTGCCGACAAACAGATCCACATCGGCGTTTTCGACACCCGCCACTTCCTTGCCGGCGATCGGATGGGCTGGAACGAAGGAGCCGATCTGCTCCCGCAAGGCGCGGCGCGCCGCGTCAATCACTTCGCGTTTGGTGGAGCCGACATCCATCACCAGCATATTGGGCGTGACCAGGTGTTTGATGGCCTTGAAGGTGGCTTCTGTGGCGGCCACGGGTACCGCAATCAGCACGACATCGGCGCCCGACACGGCCAGCAGAGCCGACGGCGCTTCAACGTCGATCACGCCCATCTGGCGCGCGCGTTCGGTGGTGGACGGCGATTTGCTGTAACCCACCACGCGTTTGACGAGCCCGGCGCGTTTCATCGCCAGCGCAAAGGAGCCACCCATCAGGCCGCAGCCGATCAGGCCCAGTTGTTCAAACATAATTTAAACCTTGCAAAGACAACATTGCAATTTTTCGACGGGCCGCCCCCAGTTCTCGAAGAGCGGCGAAGCCAAAAATTAGCCCCCCAGGGGGGCAGCGTCGTACACGAAGTGACAAGCGTGGGGGCATCATTCACTAACGGGGTAGGTGCCGATCACTTTGTAAAAAGCGCAAAGGTTTTGCAGTTCCCGCAGCGCGGTCGCCACATGGGGCTGTGCCGGGTGTCCCTGGATGTCGATGTAAAAATAATACTCCCACTGCCCGGTGCGGGCCGGGCGCGACTCAAACCGCGTCATTGACACGCCGTGTTGCTTCAGGGGAATCAGCAGGTCATGCAAAGCGCCCGGGCGGTTTGGCACGGAGACCACCACACTGGTGCAGTCCTTGCCCGAGGGTGGCGCGGGCGGCAGGGTTTCAGGCAGGCAGATGACGGCAAAGCGGGTGCGATTGTGCGCGTCATCCTGCACGGCGGGCGCCGCCACGTGCAGCCCGAACTGGCTCGCCGCCCGCTCGCTGGCCAGCGCGGCAAGGCCCGGACTGGCAGCGGCCTGGCGCGCGCCTTCGGCGTTGCTGGAGACGGCCCGGCGCTCGGCGCCGGGCAGGTAACGGGTGAGCCAGGCCTGGCACTGGGCCAACGCCTGGGGATGGGCCAGCACCACTTCAATGCCTTCGAGCGAATTGGTCAGGCGCAGCAGGTTGTGGCGCACCATCAGGCTGACTTCGCCGACCATCTGCGTGGGCGTGCGCAGGAACAGGTCAAGCGAGCGGGTGACTACCCCTTCGGCCGAGCTTTCAACGCCAACCACACCAAACTGCGCGCGACCGGCTTCGGTGGCGTGAAAAACTTCGTCGAAATTGGCGCAATACACCAGCTCTGCCGCGCTGCCGAAATACTGCAACGCCGCCTGTTCGCAAAAGGTGCCGGCCGGGCCCAGCACCGCGACGCGTTGCGGCGCTTCCAGATCGAGGCAGGCCGACATGATTTCGCGCCAGATGGCTTCGACGTGTTGCCCCTTGAGCGGCCCGCCATTCGCAGCCTGTATTTTCTCGATAACCTGGGCGACCCGGTCGGGCCGGAACAATGGCGAGCCTTCGCGTTTCTTGACCTCGCCGACCTGCTCGGCCAGGTGCGCCCGCTGATTGAGCAAAGCCAGCAGCTGCGCGTCCAATGTGTCGATTTGCTGGCGCAGGGGAGCCAGAGTCGACGGCGCATCGGTTGGGGGCTTGAGGCTCACGCAGGCGCTTTCATTTAAATAATGTAAGTTTTAAATAGCTGAGAAAATTCAATATTAAGTCACGAAAATAAACAAAAGTTTGCTATTAAAAATGGTAATAAGTTCGTTTAAAAAATATTACATAGTCTATTTAAGATTCAAAATTAACGACATTTACTTTCCGCTTGAGTCGTCCGGCACACCGGGCTCGCCGTTCGCGCCACCATTTTCGTCCGTCGTGCCGTCGCCGCTTGCGTCACCCTCGGCATCCGGCGGAATGGCGTCGTTCTCCACAATGCGTTGCAGGCCACTCAATTTGGAGCCTTCGTCCAGCCCAATCAGGGTGACGCCCTGCGTGGCACGGCCCATTTCGCGGATCTCGCCGACCCGCGTGCGCACCAGCACGCCTTTGTCGGTGATGAGCATGATCTCGTCGTCGCTGTGCGCCAGCGTGGCGGCCACCACCTTGCCGTTGCGCTCGGACTGCTGGATGGCGATCATGCCCTTGGTGCCGCGGCCGTGGCGCGTGTATTCGGTGATGTTGGTGCGTTTGCCGTAGCCGTTTTCGGTGGCGGTCAACACACTTTGCTGCTCGTCCTCGGCGACCAGCATGGCGATCACGCTTTGGGTGTCGTCCAGCATCATGCCGCGCACACCGCGCGCGTTGCGGCCCATCGGGCGCACGTCGTTTTCGTCAAAACGCACGGCTTTGCCGCCGTCGCTGAAGAGCATTACGTCATGGGCGCCGTCGGTAAGCGACGCGCCGATCAGAAAGTCGCCCGGGTCCAGGTCGACAGCGATGATGCCGGCCTTGCGCGGGTTGGAGAACTCGTCGAGTGTGGTTTTTTTCACCGTGCCCATGCTGGTGGCCATGAACACATAGGCCGAGGCCGGAAAGCTGCGTTTGTCGCCCGTGAGCGGCAACACCACGGTGATCTTTTCGCCTTCGATCAGCGGGAACATGTTGACGATGGGCCGCCCGCGCGAACCGCGCGAACCCTGCGGCACTTCCCACACCTTGAGCCAGTAGAGCCGGCCGCGGTTGGAGAAACACAGGATGTAATCGTGTGTGTTGGCAATGAAAAGCTGGTCCACCCAGTCGTCTTCTTTTGTGGCGGTGGCCTGTTTGCCGCGCCCGCCACGCTTCTGCGCGCGGTATTCACCCAGCGGCTGGCTCTTGATATAGCCGCTGTGGGAAAGCGTGACCACCATGTCGGTCGGCGTGATCAGGTCTTCGGTGGAGAGGTCAAACGAGCTGTGCTCGACCAGGCTCCTGCGCGCGCCGAGTTTGGTCGCGCCGAATTCGCTTTTGATGGCGGCGAGTTCGCTGCCAATGATGGTCGAGACGCGCTCGGGCTTGGAGAGGATGTCCAGCAGATCTTCGATTTCAGACATCACCTCTTTGTATTCGGTGACGATCTTGTCTTGCTCCAGGCCCGTGAGGCGCTGCAAACGCATCTGCAGGATTTCATGCGCCTGGGTGTCGGAGAGGCGGTACAGGCCGTCCGCGCCCATGCCGAATTCTTTTTCGAGTCCATCAGGGCGGTAGTCGTCGGCATTCACGGCGCCGCCATCAGCACGGGTGCGGGTGAGCATCTCACGCACCAGTTTGCTGTCCCAGACCTTGGTCATCAACTCGGCTTTGGCCACCGGCGGTGTGGGTGCGTTGCGGATGATGGCGATGAACTCGTCAATGTTCGCCAGCGCCACGGCCAGGCCTTCGAGCACATGGCCGCGTTCGCGCGCTTTCCTGAGAGTGAAGATGGTGCGCCGGGTGACCACTTCGCGGCGGTGCTCCAGGAAGACTTCAATCAGGTCTTTGAGGTTGCACAACTTCGGCTGGCCATTGATCAGCGCCACCATGTTGATGCCGAAGGTGTCTTGCAGCTGCGTTTGTTTGTACAGGTTGTTCAGCACCACTTCGGGTACTTCGCCGCGCTTGAGTTCAATAACCAGGCGCATGCCGGATTTGTCGCTCTCGTCCTGGATGTGGCTGATGCCTTCAATCTTCTTCTCGTGCACCAGCTCGGCCATGCGCTCCTGCAAGGTCTTCTTGTTGACCTGGTAGGGCAGCTCGTCGACGATGATGGCCTGGCGCTGGCCTTTGTCGATGTCTTCAAAATGGCATTTGGCGCGCATCACCACGCGCCCGCGGCCCGTGCGGTAGCCGTCTTTCACGCCGTTGATGCCGTAAATGATGCCGGCGGTGGGGAAGTCCGGCGCCGGGATGATCTCCATCAGCTCGTCGATCGTCGCTTGCGGATTGCGCAGCAGGTGCAGGCAGCCGTCGACGACTTCGTTCAGGTTGTGCG